>NZ_DAORSO010000160.1:0-4492 GCF_035443565.1 Ornithinibacter sp.
ATGGGACTCGAGGAGAAGCTGCCCGCCGGCTTCGTGCTGACCACGCTCGAGAACGTCGTCGGCTACATGCGCAAGGCCTCGATCTGGCCGGCGACGTTCGGTCTGGCCTGCTGCGCCATCGAGATGATGGCCGTCGGCACCCCTGACTACGACATCGCCCGGTTCGGCATGGAGCGGTTCTCCGCCACCCCCCGCCAGGCCGACCTGATGATCGTCGCCGGACGGGTCTCGCAGAAGATGGCGCCCGTCGTGCGGCAGGTCTACGACCAGATGCCCAACCCCAAGTGGGTCATCTCCATGGGTGTGTGCGCCAGCTCGGGCGGGATGTTCAACAACTACGCGATCGTCCAGGGTGTCGACCACATCATCCCGGTCGACATCTACCTGCCGGGGTGTCCGCCCCGCCCCGAGATGCTCCTGAACGCGATCATCGAGCTGCACGCCCAGATCCAGGGCAGCAAGCTCGGCGTCAACCGCATCGCCGCGGCCCGGGCAGCCGAGGCCGCAGCCCTCGCTGCAACCCCGACCTCGCTGATGGCCCCGACCCACGACCACCTGGCCCACCTCGCGGCTCCGAGCGGGAAGAACCTCCTCGCATGAGCCCCGAGCAGAACTCCGGAGAGGTCGAGGGCACCCTCGACGAGGCCACGCAGGCCCACACCGCGAACATCGCCACCTGGCAGGACATCTCCGACGAGGCTCGCGAGCCCGTCAAGGTCGGCGAGCGCCACGGCATGTTCGGCGCGACCAAGGGTCACGACACCTCCGGCTACGGCGGCCTCGTGACCCCGACCCTGCTGCCCGGCGCGAGCCCGCGGCCCTACGGCTCGTGGTTCGACGAGGTGGCCGACCAGCTCGGTACCGCGCTCACGACCGGCGACGGCCCCGGCTACCACGAGGCCATCGAGCGGGTCGTCGTCGACCGCGGCGAGCTGACCTTCTTCGTCGCCCGCGAGCACCTGCTCGCCGTCGCCCGCGCGATGCGCGACACCCCGCAGCTGCGTTTCGAGATGTGCATGGGCGTCTCCGGGGTGCACTACCCGAACGAGACGGGCCGCGAACTGCACGCGGTCTACCCGCTGCTCTCGATCACCAACGGCAGCCGCCGCGTCCGCCTCGAGGTCGCCGCTCCCGACAGCGACCCGCACATCCCGTCGATCATCTCGGTCTACCCGGGCAACGACTGGCACGAGCGCGAGACCTGGGACATGTTCGGCATCATCTTCGACGGGCACCCGGCCCTGACCCGCATCCTCATGCCGGATGACTGGCCGGGCCACCCCCAGCGCAAGGACTACCCGCTCGGCGGCATCCCCGTCGAGTACAAGGGCGGCGTCGTACCGCCGCCGGACCAGCGGAGGGCGTTCAACTGATGACGACCCACGACCACGACACCGAGGTCTTCGAGGACCAGGGCACCCACGAGTCGTTCAGCGACGCCTACGGGGCCTCCGTCGACGAAGGGCTCGACGGCGCACCGGTCTTCAACGTCTCCGGCGGTGACTGGAACGACCTCGTCGACGAGGCGACCGCGCTCCACGAGGAGCGGATCGTCGTCAACATGGGCCCGCAGCACCCGTCGACGCACGGCGTGCTCCGCCTCATCCTCGAGCTCGACGGCGAGACGGTCACCGAGGCCCGCGCCGGCATCGGCTACCTGCACACCGGCATCGAGAAGAACATGGAGTTCCGCACCTGGGTGCAGGGCGTCACGTTCTGCACCCGCATGGACTACCTCACGCCGATGTTCCAGGAGACGGCGTACTGCCTGTCCATCGAGAAGCTGCTGGGCATCACCGACCAGATCCCCGAGCGCGCCAACATCATCCGCGTGCTCATGATGGAGCTCACCCGGATCAACTCCCACCTCGTCTGCCTCGGCACCGGCGGCATGGAGCTCGGCGCCACGACGGTCATGACCGTCGGGTTCCGCGAGCGCGAGCGGATCCTGCGGGTCTTCGAGGCCGTCACCGGTCTGCGGATGAACAACGCGTACATCCGCCCCGGCGGCGTCGCCCAGGATCTGCCGCACGGCGCGGTCGACATGGTCCGTGAGGTCGTCGGCGAGCTGCGCCAGGGCCTGCACGAGATCGAGCTGCTGATCAACGAGAACCCGCTGCTCAAGGGCCGCACCGTCGGCATCGGCTACCTCGACCTGACCGGCTGCGTGGCGCTCGGCGTCACCGGTCCGGTGCTGCGCTCGACCGGCCTGCCGCACGACCTGCGCAAGTCCGACCCGTACTGCGGGTACGAGACCTACGACTTCGACGTCGTCACCCGCACGGGCTGCGACGCCTACGACCGCATCCGCATCCGCATCGACGAGATGTACCAGTCGCTGAAGATCGTCGAGCAGGCCCTCGACCGGCTCCAGCGCACCGAGGGCCAGCCCGTCATGGTGCAGGACAAGAAGATCGCGTGGCCGGCCCAGCTGGCCATCGGTGGCGACGGTCAGGGCAACAGCCTCGACCACATCCGCGAGATCATGGGCACGTCCATGGAGTCGCTCATCCACCACTTCAAGCTCGTCACCGAGGGCTTCCGGGTCCCCCCGGGTCAGGCGTACGCCGCGGTGGAGTCGCCCAAGGGCGAGCTCGGCTGCCACACCGTCTCCGACGGCGGCACCCGGCCCTACCGGGCGCACTTCCGCGACCCGAGCTTCAACAACCTGCAGGCCGTGGCCGCGATGTGCGAAGGCGCCCAGGTCGCCGACGTCATCGTCGCGGTGGCCTCCATCGACCCCGTCATGGGAGGTGTCGACCGCTGATGGCTCACGAATTCGGCCTCCAGACCGCATCCGGTCACCTCACGGTCAGTGAGGACTCCAAGGCGCCGTACCCTGCCGACGTCGAGGCGCAGTTCCGCGCCGACGCCGCCGAGGTCATCGCCCGCTACCCGCAGAAGCGGTCGGCGCTGCTGCCGCTGCTGCACCTCGTGCAGTCCGTCGACGGCTACGTGACCGGTCGCGGCATCGACCTGTGCGCCGAACTGCTCGACCTCACGACCGCCGAGGTCTCCGGCGTCGCGACGTTCTACACGCAGTACAAGCGCCACCCCAACGGCGAGTACACCGTCGGCGTCTGCACCAACACCCTGTGCGCCGTCATGGGCGGCGACGAGATCTGGGATGCCGTGTCGGGTCACCTCGGCGTCGGCCACGACGAGACCACCGCGGACGGCAGGATCACGCTCGAGCGCGTCGAGTGCAACGCGGCCTGCGACTACGCCCCGGTCGTCATGGCGAACTGGGAGTTCTTCGACAACCAGACGCCCGAGTCCACCATCGCCCTGGTCGACGACCTCACCGCCGGCAAGCCCGTCGCGCCCACCCGCGGGCCGACGTCCCTGTGCACGTTCAAGCAGGTCAGTCGCGTGCTGGCGGGCTTCCACGACGGGCTGGCCGACGAAGGGGTCGGCGCTGGTCCGGCGTCGCTCGCCGGACTGAAGCTCGCGCACGAACAGGGTTGGACCGCACCCGAAGGTGCGTCGGCCACGGCCGCCGCACCAGCGGCACCCGAGCCGGCGGCATCCGAGGCGCCTGCCCCGGCTGCCGCGGCCGAGCCCGGCAACACCGAGGTCACGCCCGCGAGCGACGAGGCGGCCACCGCCAAGGTCGAGCCGGCCGCGACCCGCGACCCGGCGGAGCAGGCTCCCGCCGAGGACGACGCCAAGGCCCGCACCACCGGGTCCGAGAAGGCACCGCGCAAGACCTCCGCCCCGAAGAAGAAGGGTTCGTGATGGCCACCACGCTCACCCCGATCCTCAGTGCGTTCTGGGACGACCCGAAGTCCTGGTCCCTGGAGACCTACACCCGCCACAACGGCTACAAGGCGCTCGACAAGGCGCTCGCGATGGAGCCGGCGGCGATCATCGCTGCCGTCAAGGACTCCTCGCTGCGCGGCCGCGGCGGCGCCGGCTTCCCGACCGGCATGAAGTGGTCGTTCATGGCACCCCCGGACGGCGGTCCCCGCTACCTCGTCGTCAACGCCGACGAGTCCGAGCCGGGCACGTGCAAGGACATCCCGCTCATGATGGCCAACCCGCACGTCCTCATCGAGGGTGTCGCGATCAGCTCGTTCGCCATCGGGTGCGAGCACGCGTTCATCTACCTGCGCGGCGAGGTCGTCCACGTGTACCGCCGCCTGCTGCGCGCGGTCGAGGAGGCCTACGAGGCCGGTCACCTCGGCAAGAACGTCCACGGCACCGGGGTCAACCTCGACATCACCGTCCACGCCGGCGCGGGCGCCTACATCTGCGGCGAGGAGACCGCCCTCCTGGACAGCCTCGAGGGCCGGCGCGGCCAGCCCCGCAGCAAGCCGCCGTTCCCGGGTGCTGCGGGCCTGTACGCCCGCCCGACCTCGGTCAACAACGTCGAGTCCATCGCCTCGGTGCCCGGCATCATCCTCGAGGGCGTCGACTGGTTCACCGGGATGGGCACCGAGAAGTCCACCGGCTTCGGGATCTTCAGCCTGTCCGGGCACGTCAAGACCCC
>NZ_DAORSO010000161.1:0-4455 GCF_035443565.1 Ornithinibacter sp.
GGCGGATCACCTTGCACTTGTCACAGATCTTCTTGACGCTCGGCTGAACCTTCATGTCGCCTTTGCTGTCTTGTCGAGGTGTGGATTTAGCGGTAGCGGAAGACGATGCGGCCGCGGGTCAGGTCGTAGGGGCTGAGCTCCACCACCACGCGGTCCTCGGGGAGGATCCGGATGTAGTGCTGGCGCATCTTCCCTGAGATGTGCGCGAGAACCTTGTGACCGTTCGTGAGCTCAACCCGAAACGATGCGTTCGGAAGTGCTTCGACGATCGTTCCCTCGATCTCGATGACGCCGTCCTTCTTGGCCATACCCTCTCAATCCGCCGTTGGGCGACTCTTTCGTGGTGTCGAACCGCCCATGGAAATCGGCCTCGTGCTGCTCTCGCAGGCTTGCACCCATGCTCGAACGCACACGTGACCGACGCTCAAGACTACGGGAAAGGCACCCTCACCACGAAATCGCCCGGATGCCGCTCGCTCTCGCCTCCCAGCGCGGGGCCCGCTGGTGGTCAGCCAACCTGCACGTCCTCATCGACGAGGAGCGGCATGCCCGGTTGACGGAGGAGTCCAAGCGCACCGGACGCTCCGTCGGCGACATCGTCCGCTCGGCCATCGACCTGCATTTCGACGAGGAGCGCGACCAGGCCCGGCGGGCGGCGGCGGCCCGGTTCCTGCTCGCCACGGCCGACACCGGGGAGGGGCCGGCCGAGTCGTGGGAGGAGATGCTCGACGCCCGGGCTCGGGACATCGAGGAGATGCTCGAGACGTGAGCGCCCGCCTCGTCTTCCTGGACACATCGGTCGTCCTCACCGCCTTGGGCGAGCACCCGAACACCCCAGCCTGCCGGGCCCTGCTGCAACGGGCTGCGAGCGGTCACCTGTTCGTCCACACGGCCGCCGAGTGCCTCCATGAGGTCGTCTTCCACCGCATGCGCGTCGGGCCCCGCGCGCCGGCGGTCGCCCACCTGCGAGCCATCCGAGACCTGTGCGTGGTTCACCCGATGGACGACCTCGTTCTCGATCGGGCCACGGACCTGTTGGCCACCACCCAGGCGCGCGGTCGCGACGCATTCATCGCCGCGACGGCCCTGCTCGCCGGGTTCGACACCGTCGTCACCACCGACGACCGCTTCGTCGAGGTGCCCGGCCTGCGCCCGGTCCACCCCCGCGACCTGACCTCGGGGCGAACGTAGGGTGGCCACGTGAGCGTGCGCATCGCCATCATCGGCGACCTCAACCCGTCCTACCCCAGCCACCAGGAGCTCGAGGCCGCCAGGGCCGTGCTCGGCCCCGACGTCGAGACGGTCTGGATCGGCACCACCGACCCCCGCATCGACCGCCTTGCCGAGATGGGTGTCGACGGGGTCTGGCTGGCACCCGGCTCCCCGTACGCCGACGACGCCGCAGCGCTGCGAGCGATCCGCTGGGCGCGTGAGCACGGCATCCCCTTCCTCGGTACGTGCGGCGGGTTGCAGTACGCGGTCATCGAGTTCTCCCGCACCGTGCTGGGCTGGCACGCGACCCATGCCGAGGTCGACGGCGTCGGGGCGACCAACGCCGTGGCTCCGCTCGCGTGCAGCCTGCAGGGCCAGGAGCGCACGGTCACTCCCGTCCCCGGCACCCGCTTCGCGAACCTCGTCGGCGGGCAGCCGTTCGTCGGCGTGCACTACTGCGACTACGGGCCCACCGAGGAGACCGTTCGGGCGCTCACCCAGCACGGCTGGATCGTCGAGGCCACCGCACCCGACGCACCCGTCGAGGTGCTCAGCCTGTGGAACCACCCCTTCTTCGTCCTGTCGTTGTTCCAGCCTCAGATCGGCGCGCTCACCGGTCGTTCGCCGCATCCCCTGCTGTTCGCGTTCGTCGACGTCGCCCGTCAGCACGCGCGCGAGCGGGAGTGGGCGGACGCCGTGAGCGGGCAGCAACGCGCTCTCGCCGCGGCCGAGGCCGAGCCCCGCCCGTACGTGCACCAGATGCGCGGACCGCGCCACCGGTGGTGGCGCCCCCTGCTGGCCGGCCTCGTCGGGATCGTCAGCCTGATCGTCATGGGGCTCGTGCTCACGGCGGTCTTCTGGGCGGCGGGGTGGACGATGCCCTTGACCGTCGATGACCTGGCGACCGACCCGTGGGGCACCCTCTACGGCAACCTCGGCCTGGCCCTGCTCATCCCGGCGACGATGCTGGCCCTGTGGGTGGGACACCGCCGCAGCCCAGGTCGGGTGTTCTCGGTGGCGGGCCGCTTCCGGTGGGGGTGGGCGATGTGGTGCACAGCGGTGGTGCTGCCGATCTGGGCGCTCTATCTGGGGGCGTCGTGGGTGATCTTCGGCCAGGAGAACCTCGGTCGGGCCGACCAGTGGGTCGGGCTCGTCGCCGTCACCCTGCTCACCACCCCCCTGCAGGCTGCCGGGGAGGAGGTCGCCTTCCGCGGTGGGCTGGTGCAGAGCATCGGGTCGTGGTTCCGCTCCCCCGTGGTCGCCCTCGCCGTCACGACCGTGCTGTCGACGGCGGCCTTCGCCCTGGCGCACGGGTCGCTCGACCCGTGGATCCTGCTCGAGCTCGGGTCGCTGGCCTTCTTCGGCTGCTACCTGGCGTGGCGCACCGGCGGGCTCGAAGCCGTCATCGTCATCCACGTCATCAACAACATCCTCATCCTGGTCACCGGGTCGCTGTTCGGTGGCTTGGCGGAGTCCTACGTCGACGGGACCAGCGAGGGTTCGCCGGTCTCGGCCATGCTCAACCTCGTCGTCACAGCCGCGACCACGGCCGTGCTGGTGTGGCTGGCCCGGCGCCGCGGTATCGCCCCCGCTGGCTGGCTCACTCCAGCCCGCGGCTGACTGCGAACCTGTCGCTCAGGATGCGCGGTGGGTGGGCTGGTGCAAGACTCAACGCCGTTCGCGCCAACTGGCGTGGATATCTCAACCACGATGGGGATGAGTCGATGAGAACGAAGGCAGTCAGTTCGATCTTGGTGTTGCTTGCGATGTTGTTGGTGTTCGCCGCTCCCAGCCAGGCAACCCCCCCCGCCCGATAGCAGAGCAGTCGCCTACAGCCACGGTCAGCGATCTGGACCCCGAGGCTCTTGCTGCCATGACGGCTGCGGCGATGGGCGATACCAGGAAGCTTGAGAGAATGCTGGCCTCCCCGAGGGCGGATCTTGCTCGCGCCGCCGTGCAGCAGTGGGTCCTCACCCACCCGGAGCCGAAGCCAAACCTCGACAGTCCAACCGCGAAGCAGACCATGTTGGCGGCCGCAGGGTCGTACGACTACTACTGCACGGGGTACAACGGGTCAACGATCGGGTGGAACGGCAAGAAGTTCCGCGCGTGCCATGGCTACCTGAACTCCTACATTAGCGGTTCACATGTAGGCCGTTACCTGCCAGACGTCTATCCCACAGGAGCCAAGATTTCGGCCGCGTGCAAGAAGGCCTACGCTGGCGCGACAATCACGCTCATGGGCGCACTCACGGCTGGGGTGCCGACGGGCGGCTGGGGATGGGTCGCTGGCACGGCGGCCGTCGGATGGGCGGTTCAGGACGTCTGGTTCAGTTGTGGCCGTCGGTACTGACTACTCAGCAGTGGAAAGGAAAACTGTGATGACCCCCCGGATGTGGATTGCCATTGGCCTTCTTGAGGCGAGTCTTGTGTGGGCCGTGTGGCGGACCGTTGCCGCAGAGGAGCAGTCGCCGATTGCGGTCCTCCTCCTCGTGCTGTGGCAAGTTGCGCTCCTCGGATGGGTGGTCACCAGCCTCCGACGTCGACAGCCAACCGACGAGAGCCCTCACCAGCGATAGTCGGGGCGACTTGCCGTGGGGTCTCCGCGGTGCATTGGCATCATCGGGATCCACGGCAACTCTTTCGGGAGGCACCAGCCCCCGACGTAGGCAGACAGAGAATCGATCAACATCCGTCCATCAGCGGGCTGCCCCGGTCGGTGAGGTCGGAGGTGACGAGCTCGAGGATTCGGGCGCTGCCATCGACCGCGCTCAGGTCGCCGGCGCGCACGGCCTGTTCGATCTGCTCACGCTGCGCGTGAACAGACGACGTCTGTCGCGCCAGGTCCTGCAGGTGGGCATCGACCATCGCCCACATCCAATCCTGCTGCTGCTGCGCGCGCCGCGCCTCCAGCGATCCTTCGGACTCCAGGTGGGCCCGGTGCTCGAGCACCGCCTCCCACACCTCGTCGAGCCCGGCACCGGTCAGGGCCGAGCAGGTCAGTACAGGGGGTCGTCGAGTGGCAGCACCTGGCATCATCAACCGCATCGCCCCGGCGAGCTCGCGCGCGGCCACCCGCGCCGGCCCCTCGCCGTCGCCGTCGGCCTTGTTCACCGCGATGACGTCGGCCAGTTCGAGGATGCCCCGCTTGATGCCCTGCAACTGGTCGCCAGCCCGCGCCAGGGTCAGCAACAGGAAGGTGTCGACCATCTCCGAGACCGCGATCTCGTTCTGCCCCACCCC
>NZ_DAORSO010000162.1:0-1356 GCF_035443565.1 Ornithinibacter sp.
GACGCGTCGATCGAGAGCATCTACCGGGCGTCGATCACGTGACCCGTGCGGTGGGGCACCGTGGGCACCGCTGAGGTGCCGCACGTCGTCGCGGTGCTCGGTCGGGGCGTCGTCGACGCCGACGAGCCGGTGGTCACCGCCGACGACCTCGGCCTGATCCGCGGCGACGGGTGCTTCGACTCCGCACGGGTCGTCATGGGTGCCGGGGGCACCGCCCGGGTGGTCGACCTCGACGAGCACCTGGCCCGCCTCGCGTCCTCGGCCCGGGCCATGGCCATCGCCGACCCCTCACCGCAGCAGTGGCACACCCTGGTGGCCGAGGCCCTGGCCGCCTGGTCCACGCCCGGTGAGGCCGTGCTGAAGCTCGTGCTGACCCGCGGCCGCGAGTGGCGCGACACGGGGCCGACGGCGATCGTGAGCATCACCCACCGGGTCGCGGTCCCCGGGGTCCGGACGGTCACGGCGGTCACCCTGAGCCGCGGCCACCCGTCCGATGCCTTCGTCGACGCACCGTGGCTGCTCGGCGGCACCAAGACGCTGTCCTACGTCGTCAACCTCGCGGCCGCCCGGGAGGCGCGGCGACGCGGTGCCGACGACGTCATCTTCACGACGACCGACGGCTACGCCCTGGACGGCCCGACGTCGGGGTTGTTGGTCGCCCGCGACGGCACGTTCCTCAGCACGCCGACGGGCGGGACCGGCATCCTCGAGTCCATCACCGTGGCGGCCGTCTTCGAGGCGGCCCGGGCCGACGGGTTCGCGACGCGGTACGAGCTGGTGCCCGTCGACGACCTCTACCGCGCCGACGGGCTGTGGCTCCTCTCGTCCGGGCGCGGGCCGGTGGTCGTCACCTCGCTCGACGGCAGGCGCCTGCGCGTCGACGAGGACCTGGCCGCGCGGGTCCTGCGCTACGCGCGCTCCTGACCGCGGGGCGGGTCAGGGTGTGCCTCGGCGCAGCATCCCCCACGCGGCGAGCGCCACGGTGATGATCGCTGACGCGACGGCGAACGGCATCAGGCCGACGTCGGCGATGAGCGGGATCGCGAGGGCGGTGATGATGCCTCCCCCGAGCAGTGGCTCGTAGGTCAGCTGCTTGTAGCCGTAGGCCGTGGCGGCGTTGGTCTGGCGCTTGGGGTCGGCCATGTCGGCGAGGATGAAGCCGGTGGCGACGTTGCCCTGGGACTGCCCGAAGTCGGCGACACCGGGCTCGAACCAGCGCACGCCGTGGATGCGCGGGGCGATCCAGAGCACGGCCACGACGCTCCAGCACGCACCGATGAGGGTGAAGGTCACGAGGGCCGGGATGTTCGCACCGAGGGTGGCCAGCGACATCGTGCCGATGGCAGCGACGACCAG
>NZ_DAORSO010000162.1:1456-4450 GCF_035443565.1 Ornithinibacter sp.
CGACGGTGCCGCCGAACCGGTCGACGTGCACCGTGCGCTCGGCCGTGGGCTCGTTGAAGGCGTAGCCGATGGTCGAGAACACCCCGGTCTGCTCGCTCGGGAGGATGACGGTCATCGGGTGGGTCAGCCCCTCGCGCTCACCGACGGCGACGGCGGTGTCCAGGTTGGCCACGGACCGCTCCGGGTCACGGGACGACTGCGGCACCTCGCTCTGCTCCTGCGCCCACGGCACCACCCCGTGGCTGTGCGGCAGCGACTCGTCGAGCGTCGAGGTGGGGTTGGACAGGGCGCCGTGGTCCTCGCTCCAGAACGAGGTGCCCGCTCCGGCCGCGACCTTCTGGGCCTGCGCCCCCCAGATCCCGGTCCAGGGCAGGCCGGACACGACGAGCATCAGCAGCCCGACCCCGATGAACGTCCCGGTCCAGGCGTGACCACTGCGCAGGCGAGCCGTCGCGGCATCCTTCTTCGCGAGCCGACGGCGGGCGCGCCAGCCGCGGAAGAACAGGTAATAGCCGGTGATGGCCATGACGATGGCCCAGCACGCCCCGAGCTCGAGGACGAAGTCCCCGACCCGGCCCGCCATGAGGTCGGCGTGGATGCGCACGGCCGTGCCGCTGATCGTCGAGTCGGGGTCGAGCGCGCCGAGCACCTTGCCCGTGTACGGGTCGACGAAGACGTCCCGGGTGGCCTCGTCCGGGGTCGAGACGGTGAAGCGGGTGCTGTGGTCGGGTGCTGCCGGCTCGGCCATCGACACCACCGTGTCGTCGGGGCGGGCAGCCGCGACGGCCGCCAGCTGCTCGTCGTAGGCGACGAACACCGGGTCGGCCGGGGCGGTCACGCGCATGAGGTCCTGGTGGACCGCGGGCTCGATCTGGAACCGGAAGAGGTACACGAGGCCGGTGATGGCGAGCACGAGCACGGTCGGGATGACGATGAACGAGGCGTAGAAGTGCCACCGCCAGAAGGCACGGAACAGTCCGCTGCCGCGTTTGGCGTCAGCAGACCTGGCACCGTCGGTGCCGGTGGTCTCGGTGTCGGTGGTCTCAGGGGCGTTCTTGGGCTGGGGCGGGTCCTTGAGCAGGGACATGAAGGGTCTCCAAGGGGTCGGGCAGCACGGTGCTGCCTGCCGGGCGGTGCAGGGACGAAGGGCGTGGAGCCGCCCCGAGTCCGGGCGCGACTCAGACCAGGAGGAGCGGTGGCGCCCGGCCACCAAGGGGGGCGACGACGCGTCCCCGGAGCACCGGCATCCACGTCGTCACCGTTCGGGCGGGGATGCCGTGGGTGACCGGCACGCGCAGGGTCGCGACGACGACCAGCCGGCGGGCCACGGCGCGCACGACGTCGGCGCCGACTGTGAGGAGCAGGCTCGCGACCACGGACGCGACGATGTGCGTGAGGAGCATGGTGCTCGTCACCGACAGCGCCGACGAGCCCTCGGTGGGCAGGAGTGGCAGCGGGGCAGCGACCTCGTGGAGGTGCAGGCGCACCGCCGAGCCGCCCGTTCGAGGGGTCATCCCCGTGAGCGCGACGTGGGTGACGACCTGACCGAGTGAGGTCGCCACCAGCATGCGCGGCACGCTCGACCGTCGGCGCACGCACAGGCACACGACGGGACCGACGAGCAGGGTGAGGACCACGGCGGGGATGAGTCGCAGCGGCGCACCACCCCCCATCTGGTGGGCCCAGCCGCCGAACCCGACGACGACCAGGGTCGCGACGAGGGCGCGCAGCATCCGCACCTGCTCGCCGGTCGAGGCCGACACCGCCGTCGTCACGACGCAGCATCTAGCGGCGCGGCAGGCCCCGTGGGGCGTTTCGTGCAGAGCGCAGACTCCCGACGTCTGACACAGTGGAACGGCCCTGTCCGACCGCCCTTCTACCGCCAGCACAGGAGACGGCATGCCCCTGGAGTCACTCCCGGTCCTCGACCTGTCGACCCTCGACGACGGGCCGGATGCCGCTCACGAGTTTCGGGAAGCACTGCTGGCCGCGACCCACGACGTCGGCTTCTTCTACCTCACCGGGCACGGGCTGACCGATGACGACATCGCCACCGCGTTCGCCACCGCCGAGCGGTTCTTCGCCCTCCCCCTGGAGGACAAGGTGCGCGTGGAGATGGTCAACAGCCCCCACTTCCGCGGCTACAACCGCACGGGTGGCGAGCTGACCCAGGGGCGGGTCGACTGGCGCGAGCAGATCGACATCGCCGCCGAGCGTGCCGCCGTCACGGATCGTGCGGCCCCTGCCTACATGCGGCTCGAGGGCCCCAACCAGTGGCCCAGCGGGTTGCCGGAACTGCGTGAGACGTTCACCGTCTGGGAGCAGCGCTGCGCCGCCATCGGCGCCCGGCTGCTGCGGGAGTGGGCGCTCGCCCTCGGGAGCCCGGCCGACGTCTTCGACGACGCCTTCGCCGACCGGCCCTCCACCCTGATCAAGCTCGTGCGCTACCCCGGCCGTCGTGAGGACGACCGCGCCGCGCAGGGGGTCGGTGCCCACAAGGACCCCGGCGTGCTCACCCTGCTGATGATCGAACCCGGCAAGGGTGGCCTCCAGGTCGAGCACCTCGGCGGCTGGATCGACGCCCCGGCGATGCCCGGAGCCTTCGTCGTCAACATCGGCGAGCTCATGGAGTTCGCCACCTCCGGCTACCTCAAGGCGACGACCCACCGCGTCGTCTCGCCCGCACCCGGCGACGTCCGACTCTCCATCCCGTTCTTCCTCAACCCGGCCCTGGACTCCACCATGCCCGTCATCGACCTGCCGCCGGTGCTCGCCGCGGACTCGCGTGGGGTCACGCAGGACCCGGACAACGTCATCTCCGGCACGTTCGGCGAGAACATGCTCAAGGCACGCCTGCGGGCCCACCCGGACGTCGCCGCCCGCCACCATGCCGACCTCGTCGACCGCGCGTCGTCCGGGCACGAGTAAGGCCCCCGACCGCGTCTCCGCTGGTCGGGGGCCCGTCGTCTGTCTCAACACAGAGCGCGCCCGAAG
>NZ_DAORSO010000163.1:0-4380 GCF_035443565.1 Ornithinibacter sp.
CATCTGCATGTGGGCGTCACCGCCGCCGGCCGGCGCCGCGATGAGGAAGACGAGGGTCGCCGGGCCGTCCTTGGCGCCCCAGTCGATGCCGTCGGTGCTGCGGCCGAACACGAGCGAGGGCTCGGTGATCGCCTCGCTGCGGGCGTGCGGGATGCCGATGCCGCCGGGCAGGCCGGTCGCCATCTTGCTCTCGCGCTCGCGGACGTCCGCGAGGAAGGTCTCGATGTCGGTGCACCGGCCGCTGGTCACGAGTTGCTGCGCGAGCAGCGTCGTGGCCTCGTGACGGTCGGCACCGGTCAGGTCGAGGACGACCTGGTCTTCGGTGATGAGGGCCATGGGGGGTGGTTCCTTTCGGGTCAGCGAAGGACGAGCGAAGGGTCGGGGGTGTGGGTGACCTCGGCGTGGATGCCGACGAGGTCGCTCGGGGTGGGGACTCGGCTACCGGGGAGGGTGACGGCGGCTGAACCCCACGTGACGGCGGTGGCGAGGGCGTCGGCGGGGCGCTTGCCCGTCGACAAGCCGTGGAGCAGGCCGGCGAGCATGCAGTCGCCGGCGCCCACGGTGGACAGGGGGACCGTGATGGCGGCTCCCGCGTGGACGGCCTCGTCGGCGGTGACGAGGAGGGCGCCGTCACTGCCCAGGCTGACGGCGACGACCTCGATCCCGTCGGCAACGAGGTCGCGGGCGGCGGCGCGGACGTCGCCCAGGGTGGGCAGGTCGTGACCGACGAGCTCGGCGAGCTCTTCGTGGTTGGGCTTGATGAGGTTCGGGCGAGCGGCGACCGCGAGCGGCATCGGGGCGCCCGAGGAGTCGACGGCGACCCGGATGCCGCGTTCACGCACCCGCGTGACGAGGTCGGCATAGAACGTGGTCGGCGCACCAGGCGGGAGGCTGCCGCACGCGACGACCCAGGAGGCGCCGTCCGCGGCATCCAACGTCGCCGTGAGGAGTGCGTCGACCTCGGCGGGCGAGAGCTGCGGGCCGGGCTCGTTGAGCTTGGTCGTCGTGCCGTCGGGCTCGAGGACGCTGATGTTCATCCGCAGGCTCCCCGAGACGGGAACGCTGCGGCGCGCGACGCCGGCGGTGTCGAGGAGCTCATCCATGAGGTGGCCCTCCGGGCCACCGGAGGGCAGGACCGCGATGGTGGCGGTGCCCTGGGCCGCGAGCGCCCGGCTGACGTTGACGCCCTTGCCGCCCGGGTCGATGCGGCTCGAGGTCGCGCGGTGGACCTCTCCGCGCAGGAGGGCATCGATGACGATGGCGCGGTCGATGCTCGGGTTGGGGGTGAGGCTGACGATCATCGGGACACCGTCCCGCGCTCGTCCGAGCGGTGGTGACACTGCGCTGCGTCCATCGGACTCCTTCGTCCACCGGGTGGCCCGTTGTGGGCCATTGGAGGTATCCAACCATTACTCGGGCACCAATGTAAAGAGATTCGGGCACCCGTTTGTGTTGTTTTACTTCCGAATGTCCGGTCTGTGCCGGACTGAACCCCAGAGTGGCAGCGATCTGGCCTCACGGCATGTCTGGAGACACACCGTCTGAGGGCTGGACCTGGCGCTCGGCACGCTCGGCCTCGACCCGTCCGAGGATCCACGTCGCGACCGACGCGGTCACCGCCCCGACGACCCCGATACCGACGACCATGAGCACGACGGCGACGACCCTGCCTTCGCCGCTCACGGGGCAGTGGACGCCGTAGCCGACCGTCGTGACCGTCGTGCAGGCCCACCACAGTGCGTCACCGGAGGTCGTGATGTTGGCCTCGGGGGCATCGCGTTCGGCATCGAGCACGGCCAGGGCGCCCAGGCCGACGGCCGTCCGGCGGCTCCCCCGACGTAGACCAGCACCCGCCCGGCCAGGTTGGCCGAGGCGGACCTGTCGAGGATGCGCACGAGGGCCAGCAGACGCAGAAGCCGCAACGGTCGCAGCAGGGGCAGCGCGACGAGGGCTACGTCGTACCAGTGGCTGAGGGCGTAGCGCCACCGGTCCTCGGCGAGGGCGAGGCGGATCAGCAGGTCGACGGCGAAGGCCGCCCAGACCGTCCAGGACACCGCGTTGAGCACGGTGCGGGCATCGGGATCGAGCCGGGGGTCGAGCACGGGCCACGCGTAGGCGACGAGGAAGGCCAGCGCCAGCAGGATGAGTGGCACCTCCGCGCGCCGCTCCCACCGCTCCACGGTCATGGCCGACGTGGTCATCCTCCGAGTCTTGCAGCCCTGAACGGTGGCGCGTGGGCCGTTGGCACGGTCTGCGCGGGCACGACAAGGTTCGACAGCACCAGGCCTGTCATTGAATCGTCAATAATCGCGTCGTAGCGTAGCGCAATGAGGACCTCAGGAGTGCTGCTGACCACGGCCCTGGCCGCCGCCTTCGCGCTGGCCCCGACGGGTTCGGCCTCCGCCGCCCCCTTCCCCGACACCCTGGCCCTACCCAACGGGTGGCTCCCCGAGGGCATCGCCACCGGCGCGGGGACGTCGATCTACTCGGGTTCGCGCACTGACGGCTCGGTGTGGAAGGCCGACCTGCGCACCGGTGAGGGCGAGGTGCTCGTCGACGTCGACGGCCGCGCGGCCGTCGGGATCAAGGTCGACCGCGGGCTGTTGTTCGTCTCCGGTGGCGCGACGGGAGCCGCCTACGTGTACGACGCGGACTCGGGTGCCGAGGTCGCGGCGTTCGACCTCACGGACGGGCCGGCCTTCATCAACGACGTGACGGTGACGCGGGACGTGGCCTGGTTCACCAACTCCCAGGCGGCCGAGCTCTACCGGGTCGCCCTGGGCGCCGGAGGTGTTCCGACCGGCGCCGTGCAGACGATCCCCCTGACCGGGGACTGGCAGCAGGTGGCCGGCTTCAACGCGAACGGGATCGCGGCCACGCCCGACGGGCAGACGCTGCTCGTCATCAACAGCACGACCGGCATCCTGTACGCCGTCGACGCGGCTACCGGAGAGGCGACCGCGGTGGATGCCGGCGGCGCGCTGCTGACCCAGGGCGACGGCATCCTGCTCCGGGGCACGACGCTGTGGGTGGTGCGCAACCGGTCCAACGAGATCGTCGAACTGCAGATGGCCCCCGACTGGCAGTCCGCGACCCCGGTCGCAACGATCACCGACCCCGACTTCGACGTGCCGACGACGGTCGCGCTCCAGGGGTCGCGGCTGTATGCCGTCAACGCCCGCTTCACCACTCCCCCCACCCCCGACACCGAGTACGACGTCGTCCTCGTTGACGGCCGGTAGGCGGGTGAAGTCAGAGCAGAGTTGGATTGCGTCCGTTTCACTCCATCGGACGTGGTAGCGCCTCAGCGATCCATTCGACCAGCTGGGTCCAAGTGCCTTTTGCACGTCCAGCGGCGCGGTCCGGCTGAGGTCCGACTGTCGGCAGGATCGATCACCCCGCCCGCGACAGGACAGGGCGTTCGTCAGCGACGTTGGTTGATCTCGCCCCGGTGGCCAACGGCGACCACCAGGACGACCAGCACGTCGTCGTTGACCTCGTAGACGATGCGGTAGTCGCCGGTGCGCACGCGCCACTCGCCCTGACCGCCGATGTGCGGTGAGCTGACCGAGGGGTGGGCCTTGCGCCTGGCCCGCCATCGGAACGTCTCGGTCCGGGAGCAGTTGGCCTTCAGCACGCCGTGGCTGTCTGCCCTGGCACAGCTGAGTCGCGAGCCCGCGCACCAGGTGCGGGCCGCGCTTGCGGGGTCGCTGTTCCTGCTCCCGCAGGTGCGACGGGCACTGGACGTGGACCCCGATGAGGACGTGCGAGGAATCGCAGCCGCCACTAGGGAGTCAACAGCAGGTGGCATCACACCCGACCCACTCTGGCTGACCGAGGAAGACCTCATGGCCGAGGCTCTACGGCAACCCACCTTCGGGGACGCCGCGGCTGCCCACGCCGCGGCGGCAGACGAGCACGACCGAACAACAGACGCGGTGCGTCAGCGCATCATGTCTGGGCAGGAGTCGTTGCCGTGGCCGCCCCAGCAGGACCCCGACATTGACGTGCCCGCGCTGCAGGACGTGACGATCAGACCGAACGCTGGCAGCCGTCCCGCTTGGCTCGCCAAGGCTGATGACGTCACGGAACTGACCGCGTCTGTCCTGGCCGGTCTTGGGGGCCTGCTCGAAGACCATCACGAGCTTGGTGAGGATCTCGTGATCATCGCCAGCGTCCCCTCATCGCTCACCGCCCAGAAGGGGACTGCTGCACGGATAGGTGACAACGACTCTGTGGTGCCGTGGGGTGCCGCAGGAGAGGATGTGCACCATGCCCAAGCCGTACCCGAAGGAGTTCCGACAGAACGTGGTCGAGGTGGCTCGCGCTCGTGAGGCAGGGACGACGTTGAAGGAGATCGCGAAGGATTTCGGGATCTCG
>NZ_DAORSO010000164.1:0-4359 GCF_035443565.1 Ornithinibacter sp.
GCGGGGATGCCGCTCTCCTCGTCGAGATCGGTCGCCGCACCAGCGAACTGGGCTGCGTACAAGGCGGCGAACGCGCCACCAGCGGCGAGCAGTTCGGCGTGTGAACCCCGCTCGACGATCCGCCCGGACTCCATGACGAGGATGAGGTCGGCATCCCTGATCGTCGAGAGTCGGTGGGCGATGACGAAGCTCGTGCGGTCGGACCGCAGCGCCGACATCGCGTGCTGCACGAGCAGCTCGGTGCGGGTGTCCACCGACGACGTCGCCTCGTCGAGGATGAGCAGCGACGGCGCCGCGAGGAAGGCCCGGGCGATGGTGATGAGCTGTCGTTCACCGGCGCTGATGTTGTCGGCCTCGGCGTTGAGCACCGTGTCGTAGCCGTCGGGCAGCATGTGCACGAACCGGTCGACGTAGGTGGCCCGGGCAGCCTCGAGCACCTCGGCGTCGGTCGCCCCCGGCCGCCCGTAGGCGATGTTCTCGCGGATCGTGCCGGAGAACAGCCAGGTGTCCTGAAGCACCATGCCGATGCGTGAACGCAGGTCGTGTCGGGTCAGCTCGGTGATGTCGACCCCGTCGAGGGTGATCCGACCCCCGTTCAGCTCGTAGAAGCGCAGCACGAGGTTGACCAGCGTCGTCTTGCCCGCCCCGGTCGGGCCGACGATCGCCACCGTCTGGCCCGGCTCGACGACGAGGTCGAGGTTCTCGATGAGCGGGGTGTCCTCCCGGTACGAGAACGACACGTCCTCGAACGCGACCCGCCCGCGAGGGTCGGTGATGCGTGCCGGGGTGACGGCATCCGGCTCCTGCTCCTCGGCATCCAGCACCGCGAACACCCGCTCGGCGGAGGCGACGCCGCTCTGCATGAGGTTGGCCATCGACGCCACCTGCGTCAGCGGCTGGGTGAACTGGCGCGAGTACTGGATGAACGCCTGCACGTCACCCAGGCTCATCGAGCCCGACGCGACCCGCAGCCCACCGACGACCGCGATGGCCACGTAGTTGAGGTTCCCGATGAACATCATCGTCGGCATGATGATGCCGCTGATGAACTGCGCCCGGAAGCTCGCGTGGTGCAGGGCGTCGTTGCGCACGGCGAAGTCGCGGTCGGCCTCGGCCTGGCGGCCGAAGACCTTGACGAGCTCGTGCCCGGTGAAGGACTCCTCCACGATGGCGTTGACCTCTCCGGTGCTCTTCCACTGCTGCACGAAGTGCTTCTGGCTGCGCTTGCCGATCATCGCCGTGACGACCATCGTCACGGGGATCGTCACGAGCGCGATGAGGGCGAGCAGCGGCGAGATCCAGATCATCATGCCGACCATGGCGACGACGGTCAGCAGCGAGGTGAGCAGCTGGCTCAGGGTCTGCTGCAGGCTCTGCGCGACGTTGTCGATGTCGTTGGTGACCCGGCTGAGCAGCTCACCGCGCGGCTGGCCGTCGACGTAGGGCAGGGGCAGGCGGTTCAGCTTGTCCTCGACGTCGCGGCGCAGCGTGAAGATCGTGCGGTTGACCGCTCCGGTGAGCAGCCGCCCCTGGAGCCACTGGAGCAGCGCGGCGACCACGTAGATCGCGAGCACGATGAGCAGGATGCGCCCGAGCGCGCCGAAGTCGATGCCCGTGCCCGGCACGATGTCCTGCATCGCCGCGAGCATGTCGGCGATCTGCGTCTCGCCGCGGGCCCGCAGCGCCTGCACCGCCTGCTCCTGGGTGACCCCGGCCGGGATCTGGCGGCTGAACACGCCCGCGAAGATCAGGTCGGTGGCCGAACCGAGGATCTTCGGGCCGATCGCGTTGAGGGCGACGCTGCCGAGCGCCAGCAGCACGACGGCCCACACGATGAGCCGCTCGGGCGCCATGAGCGCGAGGACCCGCTTGGCCGACGGGAGGAAGTTCTGCGACTTCTCGGTCGGCATCCCGATCGCCGCGTGCGGCGGCCCACCACGGTGGGCGGATGCCGGGCCGCGCCGCTCCGCGGCCGCCTTCTCCTCCTCGTTGCGCACCTCGCTCATGCCGCCTCCTCCATCGCTTGCTGGGATTGGACGATCTCGAGGTAGGTCGGGCAGGTCTCGAGCAGTTCCTCGTGGGTGCCGCTGCCGACGACGCGCCCCTCGTCGAGGACGACGATGCGGTCGGCGTGCAGGATCGTGGACACTCGCTGCGCGACGACGATCACCGCGGCGTCGCGGGTGACCGGGCGCAGCGCGGCACGCAACCGGGCGTCGGTGGCGACGTCCAGGGCCGAGAAGGCGTCGTCGAAGAGGTAGATGTCGGCCTTGCTCACCAGGGCCCGGGCGATCGCGAGCCGTTGCCGCTGGCCGCCGCTGACGTTGGTGCCGCCCTGGGAGATCGGGGACTCGAGCCCGTCGGGCATGGCCCTCACGAAGCCCTCGGCCTGCGCGACCCGAAGGGCCTCCCACAGCTCGTCGTCGGTCGCGTCCGGGTCGCCGTAGCGCAGGTTGGAGGCGACGGTGCCGGTGAACAGGTAGGGCCGCTGCGGGACGAGCCCGATGTGCGACCACAGGTGTTCGGGGTCGGCGTCGCGCACGTCGACCCCACCGACGAGCACCTGCCCCGAGGTCACGTCGTGCAGGCGCGGCACGACCCCGAGCAGCGTCGTCTTGCCCGAACCCGTGGACCCGACGACCGCGGTCGTCGTGCCCGGCTCGGCGACGAGCGAGACCTCGTGCAGCACGGGGGCCTCGGCGCCCGGGTAGGCGAAGGTGACGTCGCGCAGCTCGACCCGTACCGGCCCCGCGGGGATCGCCACCGGGTCGGCCGGCGCGTGCACCGAGGTCTGGGTGTCGAGCACCTCCTGGATGCGCCCCGCCGACACCGTGGCCCGCGGGATCATCATCGCCATGAAGGTCGCCATCATCACCGACATGAGGATCTGGATGAGGTAGGCCATGAACGCGGTCAGGGCGCCGATCTGCATGGCCCCGGTGTCGATGCGCTGCGCCCCGAACCACAGCACCGCGACGGTGGAGGCGTTGAAGATGACCATGACGATCGGGAAGGCCAGGGCCATCAGCTTGCCGACGGCCAGCGCCGTGCCGGTGTAGGTGGTGTTGGCCTCGGCGAACCGCTCGCGCTCGACGTCCTCACGCACGAACGCCCGCACGACCCGGATGCCGGTGATCTGCTCGCGCAGGATCCGGTTCACCGAGTCCACGGCCGTCTGCATGGCCCGGAAGTGCGGGATCATCTGCCGGATGACGAGCCCGATGGCGATGGCCAACGCTGGAACGGCGACGGCGACGAGCCAGGACAACCCGGCATCCTCACGAATCGCCATGACGATCCCCCCGACCATCATGATCGGCGCCGACACCATCATCGCCAGCATCATGTAGACGACGGTCTGCACCTGGGTCACGTCGTTGGTGCTGCGGCTGATGAGGGTGGGCGCGCCGAAGCGGGAGAGCTCCTGCGCGGAGAAGGCGCCGACGGTGCGGAAGACTCGGGCGCGGACGTCACGGCCCAGGGATGCCGCGGACTGGGCACCGATGCGGGTCGCCGCGATCGTGGCCGCGATCTGCACGAGGGAGACCACGAGCATGATCGCGCCCGCGCGCATGATGAAGCCGGTGTCGCCGACCGCGACGCCCTCGTCGATGATCCGGCCGTTGAGGCTGGGCAGGTACAACGACGCGATCGTCGCGACGAACTGGAGGGCGAGCAGCACCAGCAGGGGCGCTGTGTACGGCGTGAGGTGCGTGCGCACGAGTCGGTAGAGCATCAGGCCTTCTTCCGGGTGCCGTCGAGGACGACGTCGACGATGTCGGCCGCGTCGAGGCGGCCGGTCGACATGAGCGGGTGCACGCTCGAGAGCGTGAGGAGCTGGAGCAGGGCGACGACGTCGGATGCCGGTTTGCGCAGGGCCGCGGCATCGTCACCGATGAGGTCGAGGAAGGCGGCGTCGACCTCAGGGTCCGACGGTCGCTGGTGTCGCTTCGCGTCATGGGCGACCGGGCCACCGGCCGGCGAACCGGCGTGGTGGAGCACCGAGATGAGGCCCACGATGCTTTCGACGTGCCGCAGCAGGATGGCGACCCCCGAGGTGAGCCGCTCGTCGAGGGTCAGCGAGGGGTCGATGGCGCGCAGTTCGGCGACGGCCGGCGCGGAGTCGAAGACCGCGGCGACGCAGGCCTGGACGAGTTCGTCCTTGCTGCCGAACGCGCGGAAGACGGTGCCCTCGGCGATGCCGGCGGCCTCGGCGACCTGGCGGGTCGTCACGGACGGGCCGTGCTCGCGCAGGAGCGGAAGGGTCACGTCGACGAGGGCGGCGCGGCGGTCTTCGGGGCTGAGGGCTGGGGCACGGGGTGGCACCCGGACACTATAAGTGAGTGAGCACTCACTCAC
>NZ_DAORSO010000165.1:0-4319 GCF_035443565.1 Ornithinibacter sp.
GTCAACCGTGGTGAGCACGTGCCCCAGCCACGGCAGGTCGACGCCGTCGAAGCCGGTGACCGTGAGGTCCTCGGGGACCCGCAGACCCATCGACTCCGCGGCGCGCACGACACCCGCTGCCAGCAGGTCGGCCTGGGTGACGATCGCCGTCGGGCGCTGCTCCGCGGGGACGTCGAGCAGGAGGCGGGCAGCCGCCTCGCCCGCCTCCACGGTGAGCTCGCAGGCCTGCACCACGGGAGCCGAGGGGCCCGCGAGCGAGCGGAACCCGGCGAGTCGACCCACGGCATCCGGGTAGGTGGCGGTGGCGACCTCGGCGTCGGTGACCACGCCGGTGGGGGAGTGGGCCCGCAGCATCATGCTCAGGTGCGCGACCCGTTCGTGCCCGAGGTCGAGCACGTGCTGGGTCGTGAGGCGCATCGCGGCGAACTCGTCGGTGAGGACGTGCGCGACCTGGGGGTGGACCGGGGCTCCGCTGCCGATCAAAGGAACGCCACGAGCCAGCAGGTGGTCGACGACGGGGTTGTCGCGGTGGCCGCACAGCGGGAAGACCGCCGCGTCGACGGCCTGGGTCGCGAGCTGGGCCACGGCCCGTTCGGGGTCGTCGAGCGGCTGGGCGATGAGCAGCATCGAGCGGCCGGCCGCATCGAGTTCCTCCGCGAGGCCGTCGAGGATCGCCAGGGCGAAGGGGTCGTGGAAGGCGTACCGCAGCGGCCCCTCGACGACGACGGCGACGGTGCCCACCCGGCCCTGGCGCAACGACGACGCCAAGGGGTCTGGCCCGGCATACGACAGGTCGGATGCCGCGGCGCGCACCCGCTGGGCGGTCGCCTCCGCGACCGGCCCCTTCCCGCTGAACACCAGGGATGCCGTCGACGTCGACACCCCGGCGCGGCGCGCGACGTCACGCAGCGTCGGGCGGCGCGGCGTGGATCGCGTTTGACGAGTGGGGGCCATGGGAGACACAATATCGAATCGATTCGATCGAATCGATTCGATCCCGCCTTCAGGGTGCGATCGCACCCGTGGTCGGCCCACCAGCCACCTGCGCACCTCACGTGCCGTGCGCCACACTTCACCACCAGAGAATCGAAGGAAAGCCCGTTGTCCGCCATGCCTGACGCCGCCCCCACCACGCAGCCCCTCGACCGGTCCCGCGTCATGACGGCACGCAACGCCGTCTTCGTGATCTTCGCCCTGGCCGGTCTGGTCTTCGCCTCGTGGGCCTCGCGCATCGCTGACACCAAGGAGGCGCTCGGGCTGAGCGCGGGCGAGCTCGGCATGACCCTGTTCGCCGCGAGCGTGGGGTCGGTGACGGGACTGCCGCTGGCTGGTCGGATCTCGCAGCGGATCGGGGCGACCCGGGCCGTCGCACTCGGCACGGCCGTCGCCCTCTCCGGGCTGCTCGTCGTCGGCGCGGTCGTGGATGCCGGGGGCTCGCGGCTGGCGCTCGCGGCGGGGCTGTTCCTCGTCGGGCTGGGCGTCGGCGTCTGGGACGTGTCGATGAACCTCGAGGGGGCCGACGTCGAGCGTGGTCTCGGTACTGCCGTCATGCCGCACTTCCACGCGGCCTTCAGCGGCGGAACCGTGGGGTCGGCACTCATCGGTGCGGGGATGTCGTGGGCAGGTGTGCCGCTGACGATCCACTTCATCGGTGCCGCCGCGGTCACCGTGCTCCTGTCGTGGTGGGCGCTCCCGAAGTTCCTGCCGCACACCGCCGAGCACCACGCGGAGGCCAAGGCAGCCCGTGAGCGCCACGGCTCGGCGTGGCTCGAGCCGCGCACCCTGCTCATCGGGGTCGTCGTCTTCGCGGCGGCGTTCACCGAGGGCACCGCGAACGACTGGCTCGCCGTCGCCTTCGTCGAGGGGCACGACCTGCCGGCCTGGGCCGGGGTGCTGGCGTTCGCGACGTTCCTCACGGCGATGACCATCGGGCGCCTCGTCGGCACCCGCCTGCTCGACCGCCACGGTCGGGTGCCGGTGCTGCGCGTGAGCTTCGCCCTGGCGGCCCTCGGTGCCGCCATGGTGATCTTCGGCAGCGCCTGGCTGGCCTTCATCGGTGCGGCCGTCTGGGGTGTCGGCGCGGCCCTCGGCTTCCCCGTCGGGATGAGCGCCTCGGCCGACGACGCCACTCGGGCAGCGGCCCGGATGTCGGTCGTCGCGACCATCGGCTACGTCGCCTTCATCGCCGGCCCGCCGTTGCTGGGCCTGCTCGGGGACAGCGTCGGTGTGCTGCGCTCGCTGCTCGTCGTCGGTGCCCTCGCGATCCTCGCGCTGTCGGTCGTGCCCGCGGTGCGCGAGCCCGCTGGAGGGACCGGGGACCGGGCGCCCGCAGCCTCGGCCTGAGGGGTCCTCGCGCTCGGGAGTGGGTGAGGATACCGACTCTCACCCGGTTCGGGGGATGTCGTGACGTGGTTTCCAATCAACAATGAAACACTGGCCCGCCGGGTCCCGCGACCCGGTTGTGGCTCGCGAGAGCACACCCCTCACTCTGCGAAAGGCATTTCCGTCCATGGACACCAACATCACCAGCTTCTGGGAGATCCTCCTCTGGAGCTTCTGGATCTTCATCTGGATCTCCGCGGTCATGATCTGGTTCCGCTGCGTCTTCGACATGTTCAGCGACAAGACCCTGAGCGGCTGGGGCAAGGCCGGCTGGGCGATCGTCCTGGTCTTCCTGCCCTGGATCGGCGCCCTGATCTACCTCATCGCCCGCGGCAAGAGCATGGGTGAGCGCCAGGTGGCGGCCATCTCGGCCGCGCAGGCGCAGCAGGAGGCGTACATCCAGCAGGTCGCCGCGAAGAGCTCGCCGGCCGACCAGATCGCCAGCGCCAAGTCGCTGCTCGACTCCGGTGTCATCAGCCAGAGCGAGTTCGAGGCCCTCAAGGCCAAGGCCCTCGCCTGAGCTCACCCCCGGGGGGCGCGACTCTTCCTGTTCGGAGCCCGGCACCACACCGCGTCAGCGGCGTGGTGCCGGGCTCCTCGCACGAAACGTCGGGGAGGTGCTGTGGCAAAGCCTGAGTGGTCCGCGGCGGCGTTGTGCTCACGGCGAACACAGCCCGGACCGGGGAGTGCCGTGCCGAGGTCCGGCGTTAGGGTCACTGACACAGCAGCACCCCGATCTGACGAGGAGCGACTCCAGCGTGACCAGCACCGAGATCGTCGCCGCAGGCCCTGGCCCCCAGGCCGGGCTGGACGACCACATCTACAACCGTCTCCTCAAGGAGCGGATCATCTTCCTCGGGTCCGACGTGCGCGACGACAACGCGAACGCGATCTGCGCCCAGATGCTCCTGCTCGCCGCCGAGGACCCCAAGAAGGACATCTGGCTCTACATCAACTCCCCGGGCGGGTCCGTCACCGCCGGCATGGCGATCTTCGACGTCATGCAGTGGATCCCCAACGACGTCGCGACGGTCGCGATGGGCATGGCCGCCTCGATGGGGCAGTTCCTGCTCTCCGCCGGCGCGCCGGGCAAGCGCTACGCCACCCCGCACGCCCGCGTCATGATGCACCAGCCCAGTGGCGGCATCGGCGGTACGGCCTCGGACATCAAGATCCAGGCCGAGCAGCTGCTGCACATCAAGAAGCAGATGGCCGAGCTCATCGCCCAGCACACCGGGCAGAGCGTCGAGCAGATCGAGATGGACTCCGACCGCGACCGGTGGTTCACCGCCGAGCAGGCCAAGGAGTACGGCTTCGTCGACCAGGTCATCACCAAGGCCACGATGGCTGGCCCCGGGTCTGACAACCCCGTGACCGCCTGAGCCGGCCGAGACCAGACGAGGAACAGACATGAACGCAGACCTGACCGGCCGCCTCCACGTGCCCGGCCCCTCCAGCCGCTACATCCTGCCCCAGTTCGAGGAGCGCACCTCCTACGGCATGAAGCGGCTCGACCCCTACACCAAGCTCTTCGAGGACCGCATCATCTTCCTCGGGGTGCAGGTCGACGACGCCTCCGCTGACGACGTCATCGCCCAGCTCATCGTGCTCGAGTCCCAGGACCCGGACCGCGACATCCTCATGTACATCAACAGCCCCGGTGGCTCGTTCACGGCGATGACCGCGATCTACGACACCATGCAGTACATCCGCCCCGACGTGCAGACCTTCGTCATCGGGCAGGCGGCCTCGGCTGCTGCCGTGCTGCTCGGCGCCGGCGCGAAGGGCAAGCGGTTCGCCCTGCCCAACGCCCGGGTGCTCATCCACCAGCCCGCGATCGAGGGCACCGGCGGTATGGCCTCCGACCTGGAGATCCACGCCAACGAGATCATCCGCATGCGCGGCTGGCTCGAGGACACCATCGCCTCCCACTCGGG
>NZ_DAORSO010000166.1:0-4315 GCF_035443565.1 Ornithinibacter sp.
CTCGAGGTGGAGACGGGATTTGAACCCGTGTACGCGGCTTTGCAGGCCGCTGCCTCGCCTCTCGGCCACTCCACCATGTTCGGGGCGGCTAACCCTCGAGCGGATGACCGGGTTCGAACCGGCGACCTCAACCTTGGCAAGGTTGCGCTCTACCAACTGAGCTACATCCGCGCGCGTCCGTGCGGCTCTTGCGAACCGCGCTTGGCGTGCTCGCAGACATTATCTGACAGTCGAGGGGATCGCCAAACCGGGTCCCCATGACCCCTCCCCCGACTGCTTCCCGACCACTCGCCGAGTGCCTCCCCACCACGGCGGGCCAGCGCTCAGGCCTGCGAGTCGCCGCGGCGACCGGCACCGACTGCCTCCCCCGCGGCATCCGCACCATCACCGCGTGATGCCCGGGAGATCGGCGTCATCGGGCCGCGGGCGGCCTCCCGCAGCCCGGACAGGCCGAGGTCGTCCTCGTCGAGCGCGAGCCCGCGGCCGTAGCCGTCGAAGGGGTCGTCCCAGCCCACGGTGGTGCGCGGAGCCGACCGGCGGCGCCAGTGCTCACCCATCCAGGCACCGAAGCGCTCGTGGAGGCTGCGGTTCTCCTCCACCGGCCACAGCTCACGGATGGCGGCATTCGCGGCGGCACCGATCAGCACGGCGATGGCCAGTGCGTAGAGCCAGATGAGCAGCACGATGGGAGCGGACAGTGGGCCGTAGATCGACGTGCCACCCAGGGATGCCGCGATGGTCCCGCGCACGACGAAGGAGGCGAGGATCCAGATCAACAGGGTGACGACGGCGCCGGGAGCGTCACGAAGCCAGGGCGAGCGTCTCGG
The DNA here is from genome assembly GCF_035443565.1 of Ornithinibacter sp. Lineage (NCBI taxonomy): Bacteria > Bacillati > Actinomycetota > Actinomycetes > Micrococcales > Intrasporangiaceae > Ornithinibacter > Ornithinibacter sp. The sequence goes on from NZ_DAORSO010000166.1 coordinate 828, forward strand.
AGTCGACACGTGGTACAGGCTGGTCAACCCCCCGACGACGAGCAGGGTGACGAGCGGCCAGTAGAGGGCCGTGAGGGCATCCCACGGGTCGGGAAGGATCTCGCCGAGCAGGGTGGGGCCGAGCAGCACGAGGGGGATCGTCACGATGCCGAGGACCAGCGCCAGGAGGTAGAGCGAGAACGACAGCGCCCTCGTCTGGACGATGCCGCGCACCCCCGACTGGCCGTACATGATCGAGATCGTGTCGACGAAGACGTTGAGCGCCCGGGATCCGGACCACAGCGACAGGACGAAGCCGAGGGAGATGAGGTCGAAGCGTCCGTCGGTGAAGACGTCGTTGATCGTCGGGCCGAGCGTGGAGTTGATGATGTCCTCGGTGAGGAAGCGCGACGCGTAGTCGTTGATCGCATCGCGCACCTGCTCCACGGCCACCGGCCCGAGAGCGGTGCCGAGGTAGCCGAGGCCGCCGAAGAGCCCCAGGACCAGCGGCGGCAGGCTGAGCAGGGCGAAGAACCCCGCCTCGGACGCCAGGCCGGTGACCCGGTAGCGCAGGCAGATGCGCGTGGTCACGACCACCAGCCGGGCCAGGGGCAGCAGGCCCGGGACCTGTGCGAGCAGGCGGCGCAGGCGCCGTTTCGCATCGGTCATGGGGCAACGGTAACCGCCGCGCCCGCGAGAACCGCGGACATCAGGGCTGCACGAGGGTTGCCTTGAGCGTTCTGGTCGCGATCACCCTCAGGGCGAGAGCGCCAGGCGGACCTTCTCCGCCTCGACGTCGAAGTCGGCTGCGGGCCACTGCGGGTCCATCGCCTCGAGGTGTTCCAGCAGCAGATTCGTCACGGCGAGCCGGGCGTACCACTTGTTGTCCGCCGGCACGACGAACCACGGCGCGGCAGCGGTCGAGCACTTCTCCAGGGCTGCCTGGTAGGCCTGCATGTAGTCCACCCAGTGCATGCGCTCGTCGACGTCGCCGGGGTTGTACTTCCAGTGCTTGTCCTCGCGGGCGAGTCGTTCGGTGAGGCGCGCCTTCTGCTCGTCGCTGGAGATGTGCAGCATGACCTTGATGATCGTGGTCCCCGATTCGACGACTCCCGCCTCGAAGTCGTTGATCTGGGCGTAGCGGCGCGACCAGGTCGACCGTGGCACCAGGTCGTGCACCCGCACGATGAGGACGTCCTCGTAGTGGCTGCGGTCGAAGACGCCGATGTCACCGGCTGACGGCAGTGCACGCCGGATCCGCCAGAGGAATGGGTGGCGCTTCTCCTCGGCGGTCGGCGCCTTGAACGACGTGATCTCCACTCCTTGCGGGTCGACCGCACCGACGACGTGGCGCATGATGCCGCCCTTGCCGGAGGTGTCCATGCCCTGGATGACGAGCAGCACCGAGCGCTGACCTCCCCCCCTCGATTCGGCGTAGAGCCGCTCCTGGAGGTCGCTGGTGCGTTCCTGGAGCTCGGCCATGACGGCCTCAGCGGCCGCCCTGTCGCCGGTGAACCCCGGCGTCGAGGCAGGGTCGAACTCGGCGAGGTCGAAACCGGGCCCCACCCGCAGGACGTGCGACCAGGCCACCGCCTGCACCGCATCGTCCTGGCGTGCCTTGGCGGCCTTCTGGCGCTTCTTCTCGGCCTTCCTCGCGGCCTTGCCGGTCAGTTCGGCCTTCTCGACGGACTTCTTGCTCTTCTTCGCACCCTTGCCCATCGCCGCATCCTTGCAGACCCGACGCCTCGGATGCCCCGGAACATCCGGGGTCCCCCAGCCCTGTTCCCTGCGACACTCACGCCATGCGCGTCCTCCTCGATCCCCGCCGACCGTCGCACCCGGGCGCACGCGTCACGGCGGCTGAACTGGCCGACCTCTATGCCTTTCCTCACCGCCGCTGGGTGCGCTCGAACTTCGTCAGCACCCTCGACGGTTCAGCGGTCGGGGCCGACGGTCTGAGCGGAAGCATCAACACCCCCGCCGACAACCGGGTGTTCGCCCTCCAACGCTCGCTGTGCCAGGCGGTGCTCGTCGGCGCCGGGACCGTGCGGGCCGAGGGGTACGAGCGGCTCGAACCCACGCGGGCACGACCGGTGCCCCCCGCGCTGGTCGTCGTCAGCGCCTCCGGTCGTGTTCCCGAGGGGTTGCGCACCCCGACCGCCGGGCGTGGCGCGGGGCTGCTCGTCACCTGTGAGTCAGCTGGTGAGCGCGCCCTGGAGCGTGCTCGCCGCGTGCTCGGTCCGGATGCCGTGCTCGTCGCCGGAGGTGCCCACGTCGACCTCGCGCGTGCATTGGACGCCCTCGCCGAGCGCGGGCTCGGTCAGGTCCTGTGCGAGGGCGGCCCCAGCCTGTTCGCCTCGGCCCTGTCCGCCGGGGTCGTCGACGAGGTCGCCCTGTCCCTCGCGCCCACCGTCGTCGGAGGGGACGGCACGCGGGTGACGAGCGGGCCAGCGCTCGGCGACGCGGACGGCATCCACCTCACCCCCCGCCTCCTGCTGGAGGAGGCGGGCACGATGCTCGGACTCTGGCGGGTTCGGACCTGACCCGCGGTGGGGGTGGGCAAGGCGCCCACCCCCACCCGGTCACTTGACTCGAAGCGTCTGCGGGACGCTGATCGTGCCCTTGACCAGTGGCGACGTCGCCGTCGGAGCCAGGACGTAGGAGCCCGCCCGTGAACTGGACGCGTCATAGGTGATCTGAACCGAGCCTCCCGGGGTCGGGCCTGTTGCGTTGACGACCCAGGCCGTGTTCGAGCCGCCGGAGTACGCGGCGCCACTCGTGCCGTCACGGTTCTCCGCGCCCTGGCTGAGGAAGCCTCCGTCGCCGCCGGTCACCACCGAGTTGGCGATCGTCACGTCGTCGGTGCCGTTGAGCCCGATCCAGACCTGGAAGGAGTTCTGCTGGGCGGCGGAGCTCCAGTTCGGCACCTTGTCGTAGTCGATGACGAGCCAGTCGTTGGTCCCGTCGCTGAGGGAGCCGACACGCACCGCGCCACCGGCACTGGGGTTCAGGTCCGTCCAGAACGGCGCGATGATGTTGTTCGGCCGCGTGGTCGAGGGGATCGGCTGGTTGAGGTAGTCGACGTCCTGGGCCGTTCCGCCGCCGATGACGACGTACCCGTTGGAGACGACGCCGACGCGGGTGTACGTCTCCGTGCCGTAGGTGAACGGTGGGACGTTGTAGTTCACGATCGTCTCGTCGCCCATGCCGGCGATCGGGGCGATGCCGAACGCGCTCAGCGGCAGGTAGCCGCCGGCCGGAGTGGCGCCCGGGGTGACCGAGGTGATGGTCGGCGGCAGGGCGGGTGTGAGCGTGCCGTTCCAGGTGAACCCTCTCGAGGTGCCGGTGGCCGGGGCGCTGACCGAGCTGATGTCCACCCGGCTCGGTGCGGCGAGCGAGAGCTTGACCGGTGCCGGGGCGGCGCTGTTGTTCGTGAGGGTCACGGTGCACGCGGCGTCCTGGTTGCGCGCCAGGTCGGTCGGCTCGCAGGTGTGCGTCATCGGGACGAC
>NZ_DAORSO010000167.1:0-4305 GCF_035443565.1 Ornithinibacter sp.
CTTCGAGGGCCGGGAGACATCGTCTCGGTCCTGCCCTACCACCTGGGCTACCACCCGCGCGACAGCGTCGTGGTCGTCTCCATCCGTGGCCGTCTCCTCGGGCTCGTCGCCCGGGTCGACATCCCACCACCCGGTCGTGAGGCCGAGGTCGCCACCTGGCTCACCGGACCAATGGTCCGCGACGGCGCCAGCGCGGCCGTCGTCGTTTCGTTCGAGGACCGGGCCGACGCAAGCGTCCCCCTCTCGCTCGCGGTGGCCGAACACCTCGAGCAGGCTGGTGTCGAGGTGCTCGACGTCATGGTCGTCAGGGACGGCCGGCGTTACTCCCCGCGCTGTGCCCAGGACTGCTGTCCTGCAGAGGGAGTCGCCCTCCCGGACCCGGCCGATGTGGTGGGCGTGGCCGAGTACGTCGCAAGAGGGCGCGCCCCGCTGCTCTCGCGCAGCGCAGTCGACGACCTGGTCCGGGCCGACCCCGTCGCCAGCACCGGAGTGGCCGCCGCGATCGGGGCACATGAGGGGATGCCGCGTCGCCGGTTGCGTCGTCGCTCGGCGAGCGCGTGGGCCGAGCTCCTGCGCCCACCGCGGACCGACGGGGGTGCCCGCGACGGTGGTGGCCGCGACGGGCTCAGCCGCGATGGTGGTGCGCAGCACCCGCCCCCGACGGTCGTCGCCGATCTCGCGCTCGGGTTGCGCGACATCGCCTGGCGCGATGCCGTCATCGCGTGGCTGGCTCCCGGAGTGCTGCCCCTGGCCGACCTCCAGCCCAGTGCGGTGCTGATGCTGGAGTCGACGATGCCCTCGTGGGGTGGCATGGGCTTCGACGGCGAACCGGGCGAGGGGAGTGACGAGGTGCTGCGTCGGCTGGTCGCGCTGTGCCGCTCACTGCCGGACGAGGCAGCGCAGGAGGCGGCGGCCCTCTGCACCGTCGTCGCCCACGTGGCCTGGGCCAGTGGCGACGGCACGATCGCGCGCGCGGCGATCGAGCGGGCGCGACACCTCGCCCCCGACTACCGTCTGGCTGCGCTCCTCGCGAAACTCATCGACGCCGGCATCCGCTTTCCCCCTGTCCCCTCGACGGAGGGGGCGACGCAGGACGGCGACGGCAGGTTGGGGCGCGCGGGCTGACCGGCCCTCGGACGCACCGGGCCACGCAGGTCAGAGGCGGTTTAGCATGGAGGCCGGTCATGAGTCCCAGTGCCAAACCCCGGTTTGCTGGGCGGCAACCCTCCTCGCGGTGGGGTGCCCCGGGTGATGACCCGGCCCCACCCGTCCCGGTGTGGCAAGCGCGATGGTCGAGGAGTACCTGTCATGACAGCCACCCCCACGAGGTCCACCTCGGCGGTCTGGCGTGCCGGCGACTCTGTCGGGGACCGGTTGTTCGCGGCCGTGGGGGACCTGTCGCTCGAGCGCGGCGGGGTCCTGCCGGACGTGACCGTGGCCTACGAGACCTGGGGAACGCTCTCGCCCTCGGGAGACAACGCGGTGCTCGTCGAGCACGCACTCACCGGTGACAGCCACGTCGTGGGTGAGGTCGGCCCCGGGCACGCGTCACCCGGCTGGTGGCCGGGCCTGATCGGGCCGGGGGCGCCGCTGGACACCAATGAGCTGTTCGTCGTGGCGAGCAACGTGCTCGGGGGGTGCCAGGGGACGACGGGGCCGGCATCCGCAGGCCCTGACGGTCGGCCGTGGGGAGGCCGGTTCCCCTTCATCACGATCCGCGACCAGGTGGCCGCGGAGGTGGCCCTGGCCGACGTGCTCGGGATCGAGCGGTGGCACGGGGTGCTCGGCGGGTCGATGGGGGGGATGCGTGCGCTGGAGTGGGCCACGGGCCACGGCGCGCGGGTTGAGCGCACGCTCGTGCTCGCGTCGACGCCGTACGCCACGGCCGACCAGGTGGCCTGGTGCCAGCCGCAGCTGCTCGCCATCCGCTCCGATCCTGCGTACCGGGGCGGCGACTACTACGGGTACGAGGACTGGCCGGTCACCGGGATGGGCATCGCCCGGCGGATCGCCCACACCACCTACCGCCACGAGGGTGAGCTCGACGAGCGGTTCGGTCGGTCGCCCAGGGCGGGTGAGGACCCTCTCGGGGGTGGGGGCCGCTACGACGTCGAGAGCTACCTGGACCACCATGCGGCCAAGCTCACCCGGCGCTTCGACCCCAACAGCTACGTGGTGCTCACCGAGGCGATGAACAGCCATGACATCGGGCGAGGCCGCGGGGGAGTGGCCAGCGCCCTCCAGGCCTACCGGGGCGCGCTGCACGTGGCCGGGGTGAGCACTGATCGCCTGTACCCCCTGCGCTTGTCGGAGCAGATGGTCGCGGCCAGGACGGGCACCGAGTTGTCCGTGATCGAGTCGCGGTACGGCCACGACGGCTTCCTCATCGAGACCGACCAGGTCGGAGCAGTCATCGCCCGCGCGCTCGGCGCTGCCTGAGGGCTCCCCAACTGCGGTAACGTCGCTCACGAGACATTGCCGTCCCGCCCCACAGGAGGAAAATCGTGACCATCGTCGTCGGGTTCGTATCGACCAAGGAAGGGCGGGCAGCCCTCTCCCGAGCGGTCGAGGAGGCGAGGTTGCGCCAGTCCAAGCTCGTCGTCATCAACTCCAACCGTGGCGGTCGGGATTACGACGACGACACGAGCCAGACGGCAGAAGCTGAGCTCCAGCGCGTCACCGACGAGCTGCGTGGCGACGGCCTCGAGCTCGAGGTTCGACAGCTCGTGCGCGGAAACGAGCCCGCCGAGGACCTCATCGCCGTCGCCAACGACACCGACGCCGACCTCATCGTCATCGGCCTGCGGCGCCGCACCCCGGTCGGGAAGCTGATCCTGGGCTCCAACGCCCAGCGGATCCTGCTCGACGCACCCTGTGCGGTGCTTGCCGTCAAGGCCTGATCACAGCCGGTTCGCCTGCTCTGTCCCCGCTCTCCAGCACGTCGATCGCCACCGGTGACACCCGGTGCGATGTGCCGGAATGGGGAAGCGCGTTTTATAATGGAAGAGCGCACCTGGCCACACCCCCGGCCCAGCCACCTCGGCCGGACGAAACGGTGTCGCACAGGACCTCCCCCTCAGCCGGCCCCGGCGTTGCTCTGCGCGCCTGGATCCCGGTTTTCCGCGACGAAAGGTTGTTGGTGTCGCCTGTGTCCAACACATCCCCCGAGCTCGGCGCACTTCCCCCGGAGTTCTCTCACGAGGCCTTGCAGACACTGATTCGCATCGGGGCGGCCACGGGGTCGGTGACCGGTGAACAGGTTGCTCACGCCATGCAGAGCGCCGAGGTCAAGCCCAAGCGTGGACGTGTTGTCCTGAGCGCACTCGGCGAGCACGGCATCGAGGTCGTCATGGACCCAGCCCACATCGGCGTGGCTGCTGCCACGGCACGCACGACCAAGAAGGCTGCAGCGACGGCGTCGACGGCCAAGAAGGCACCCGCGAAGGCGGCTGCGACCAAGGCTGCGCCAGCGAAGGCTGCGCCTGCCAAGGCGGCTGCGACCAAGGCCGTACCGACGAAGGCGGCTGCGACCAAGGCTGCGCCTGCCAAGGCGGCTGCGACCAAGGCAACGGCGACGAAGGCGGCTGCGACCAAGGCCGTACCGACGAAGGCGGCTGCGACCAAGGCTGCGCCTGCCAAGGCGGCTGCGACCAAGGCAACGGCGACGAAGGCGGCTGCGACCAAGGCAACGGCGACGAAGGCGGCTGCGACGAAGACCGCCGCAGCCAAGACGACGGCATCCTCGACTGCCGCGGCCAAGACCGCCGCGCCGCGCGCCGCCCGGGCCACCACCACCCGCAAGGCCGCTGCTGCAGCGGCCGGATCCGACGCTCCGGCGAAGACCACCGTTCCCCGTCGTAGTGCTGCCGCGAAGAAGGCCGCTGCCGCCGAGACCGAAGCGGCTGCCGAGGCCGTCGACGAGGTCGAGGACGACGAGGACGACGACGAGGTCAAGAAGCCTGCCGAGCCGGAGACCGAGACCAGCGGCTTCGTCCTGCGCGACGACGACGAGGACGACGCACCCGTTCAGCAGGTCGTCACGGCCGGGGCCACCGCGGACCCCGTCAAGGACTACCTCAAGCAGATCGGCAAGGTCGCCCTGCTCAACGCCGAGCAGGAGGTCGAGCTGGCCAAGCGCATCGAGGCCGGCCTGTTCGCCGAGGAGAAGCTGAACTCCGGCGAGAAGATCGACATGAAGCTCAAGCGTGAGCTCTGGTGGATCGCCCAGGACGGCAAGAAGGCCAAGAACCACCTCCTCGAGGCCAACCTTCGCCTCGTGGTGTCGCTGGCCAAGCGCTACACCGG
>NZ_DAORSO010000168.1:0-4239 GCF_035443565.1 Ornithinibacter sp.
GAGGAGTTTCGGACGTGGCTCGCGACAGTGGACGTCCACGAACTCACGGATGCAGAGCGCATCAGCCTTCTCACCTCCCTTGAGAGCGTCAAGGGAGCGGCCTCAGCGGCGCAGGCCCGGGCCACGGACGCGTTCCGCTGTTCGCAGGAACACACCCGCCCGCAGGACAGTGCCCGCTCGGTCGGGTCCCAGATCGCCCTGGCCCGGCGCGAACCACCCACGCTGGGCGACCGGTTCGTCGGGCTCTCCCGCGCCCTGGTGCACGAGATGCCCCACACCATGACCGCCCTGACCACCGGGGCCATCACCGAACGCCACGCGGTCGTGATGGCCCAGGCCACCGCCTGCCTGTCCGCGGCCGACCGTGCCGAGGTCGACACCCGCCTCGGACCCGTCCTGGGCAGCCTCGGAGTGCAGGGGGTCGCCCGCGCAGCAGCCCGGGTCGCCGCCGAGCTCGACGCCGCCTCCGTGGTGCGCCGGATGGAGGCCGCCGTGCGCTCCCGCCGGGTCACCACCCGCCCCGCCCCAGACGGCATGGCCTACCTGAGCATCCTGGGCCCCCTCAAGGACATCGTCGGCGCCTACGCCTGCCTCCAAGCCCGCGCCAAGAGCGTGGTCGGTGGGCAGTGCCCCGACGAAACCCCCGACGGACGCGGGGTCGGCGCAGTCATGGCCGACACCGCCCTACAGCTCCTCTCCGGCCGTGCCATCGGGCAGACCCAACCCGTCGAGGTCAACCTCGTCATCACCGACCGCGCCCTGCTCGGAGTCGGCGACCCCACCCGCGACATCAACGAACCCGCCCGCATCCCCGGTCACGGACCTCTCCCCGCCCCCATCGCCCGAACCTGGCTCCGCAACGACCACGGCTCGGTGTGGCTGCGGCGGCTGTTCACCACCCCCGATGGGCGCGACCTCGTCGCCATGGACTCCCGCCGCCGCACCTTCACCGGGCTCCTACGCCGCATGCTCATCCTCAGGGACGACGTCTGCGCCACCCCCTGGTGCAACGCCCCCATCGTGCACGCCGACCACGCCCACCCCGTCCGCGACGGCGGCCCCACCACCTACACCAACGGCTCAGGCGACTGCGCCCGCTGCAACCACGTCAAAGAAGCACCCGGCTGGCGAGTCGATCTCCAACACACCGGCCTCACCCCCGGTCACCCCCGACAGCTTGCCTTCACCACCCCCACCGGCCACACCTACCACTCCACCGCACCCCCGCTCACCGGCTGGGGCTGGCAACCCGCAACCCACACCGACGAACACCCCGACAGACCCGCAGCCCACATGCGACCAGCGGGCGTGCCGCCACGACCCCGCGAGCGGCGACGACCACGAGAGCGAAAACGACCCCGCGCCTCACCACTGGAACGAGCCCACATCGACCGTCTGGTCTCGGCGTGAGGCCAGCACGATGCCGAGCGGGCACTCGGCTGGCCTGGGCGTGCTGCCGGCTACTTCACGAGACGGTCGAGGAGTCGGTCGACCTCGGCCGCGGGGTCGAGGACGCATCCGCCGTGGACCGGCCCCGGTTGGAGCACGGTCGAGCGTGGCGCGGTGATCCAGCCGAAGCGTTTGCCCGGCGTCGACAAGGTGCCGCCCACATCAGCTGGGGGGCGATCGCACATCGTCCCCACGGCCTCGAGGGACCGGCGCAGTCCGTCGAGATCAGCGTCTGGGGCAAACGCCACGATGCGCGGCTCGTCGAGGTGGAAGGCACACCGCAGCACGCCGGCCGACTGAGAATGCACGACGACACCGACGTTGAGGCACTCGCCCCGGTCAACGCGAGGCACGAACCGCAGCACCGCGTACTGGTACGGGTGGCTCATGACGCACCCACCCACGGCCCGGGGTTGGCGAGGCGGGCGGTGAGGTGCTCCACGTACGCGGAGCGCACGGCATCCTCGTCCGGGAGGCTCGACGTCGTCTCGATCCAGATGGACGGGACGAGGTCCACGACTTCCCGAACGAGCTCGGGCGTCACCAGCGGCGTCAGGCGCTCGTGGGCCGAGGCGAGCGGTTCCGCGACCCCGGCCAGCACGTGCCCGCTGGGATCGAACGGTTGGCTGGCGAAGCGTGCGGCATCCGGCGGACGGCTGGGCCACGAGTGGTGGAACCACAACGTCGCTCCGTGGTCTATCGCCCACGTGCGGCCGTGCCAGACCAGCAGGTTCGGGTTGGCCCAGGTCCGGTCGACGTTCGCCGTGAACGCATCCAGCCACAGCACCGAACCGGCATCCACGGCACCCGGCGGGCGCGACCCGTCGTACCCGAAGGAACCGGGCAGGAAGTCGACCCCGAGGTTGAGTCCCGGGCTGGCGTTGAGCAGGTCCTGGACCTCCTCATCGGCCTCGTACCGCGCGATGGCGCTGGGGAGGTCGACCACGGCCAGACGGGGCGTGGGGATGTCGAGTCGGCGCGCCAGCTCACCGACGATGACCTCTGCGACGAGGACCTTGCGCCCCTGACCGGCGCCGGTGAACTTCACGACGTAGGTGCCGAGGTCGTCGGCCTCGACCAGTCCGGGGAGGGAGCCCCCCTCACGCAGCGGCACGACGAAGCGGGTCGCGGTCACGGACTCGAGCACCCGCACAGGCTACGGGAGTGCCACTAGGTTGGGGTGATGAGCAACGAGCAGCGTCGTCTCGCGGGCCGGTACGTCCTCGAGGAGCGGATCGGTCGCGGCGGAATGGGCGAGGTGTGGCGCGGCACCGACTCGGTGTTGGGCCGCCAGGTCGCGATCAAGCTCATCGACCTGCGCACCGTTCCCGACGAGTCCGGGGCGGCCCGCTTCGAACGCGAGGCGCGGGCAACCGCGGGCCTGAGCCACGAGGGAGTCGTGACGGTCCACGACAGCGGGGTGGAGGACCACACCGCCTACCTCGTCATGGAGCTGCTGCCCGGGCCGAGCCTGGCCGAGCGCATCGCCGCTGGCCCCGTGCCCGTCGACGAGGTCGTCGAGGTCGGGCGCCAGGTCGCCGCAGCGTTGGAGGCCGCCCACGCCCGGGGACTCGTGCACCGCGACATCAAGCCCGGCAACATCGCCTACGCCGCCGACGGCCGTGTTCGCGTGCTGGACTTCGGGATCACCCAGCTCGCCGAGTCCACCGGCTCCCAGTCCCTCACGGCGACGCACACGGTCATGGGCACCGCCGAGTACCTCGCTCCCGAGCAGGCTCTGGGTGGCCGGGTCGACGGCCGCGCCGACCTGTACGCGCTCGGCTGCGTCCTGTACGCCATGTTGGCCGGTCAGCCACCGTTCCGCGGCCCCACCCCGGTCGCCACGATGATGATGCACGCCAACGACCTCGTTCCCGACGTGCGGGACCTGCGCCCTGACACCCCCGACTGGTTGGCCGACCTCGTCCACGACCTGCTCGCCAAGCAGCCCGACCAGCGCCCCGAGAGCGCTGCTCTGGTGGCGGTCGCGCTGGAGGAGGGCGAGTCGCTCTTCGCCACGAGGGCGATGTCCGCTGGAGGCACCGCAGCGACCCAGCGGATGACGCCCCCTGCCCCTGCCCCTGTGCCGGTTCCCCTGCCCCCGAGCGACCCCCCACGCGACGTCGAGCCCGAGCGTGTCGGACCGGGAGCCCTCACCTGGGTGCTCGCCCTGGTCGCCGCGGCAGCCCTTGGCCTGCTGCTCTGGCAGTTCATGCGTGGCGACGACACCGGGACCCCCGCCGCGACCCCGTCGGTCTCGACCTCTGCGGTCACGACGGCGCCGCCCTCGACGAGCCCCCCGCCGACCACAGAGGCGGCAAGTCCCACCCCGACGCCGACACCCACGACCGAGGCGCCCTCGCCCACCCCTGAGCCCGATCTGGGTGCGGAGGTCACGAGCGCGCTCTCGGCCTTCTCCGACGAGGTCGGAGCGCTCCAGCGCGGGGGAGTGCTCGACGCAGACAGCGCCAAGGTCCTCGACGACATCGTCCGTGACATCCGCCAGGGCGTTCGAGAAGACGATCCGGTCAAGACCTCGGCAGAGACCGACAAGCTCGTGGAGGAGTACGACAAGCTCGTCAACTCGGGCGCCGTCACGACCGAGGCTGCCCTCCGGCTGGACCCCCTGCTGGCCGACGTCCAGACCGCGGTCGACGCCTTCGCCGCCTGATCGGCCCGTCCGCGGCCCACGCGAAAGGCCCCGAACCTGTGTGGTTCGGGGCCTTCGTCGCGTGGTGTCCGAGGGGGGACTTGAACCCCCATGCCCAATAAGGGCACTAGCACCTCAAG
>NZ_DAORSO010000169.1:0-4231 GCF_035443565.1 Ornithinibacter sp.
TACGTGATCACCTCCGCGCCCTACCACCAAGCACCACCTGCCACCCTGGCCGCCTCGGTGGAGCCGACCAAGACCTCGCAGTACATCGCCCGGTCGTTCTTCCCGAGCTCGAGCAAGTCCTCGCGCAACGTGCTCGTCAACGCCAAGAGCCTGTACTCGTCCGGGTCGTGGACCCCGAGCAACATCATGGCCCACGAGCTGGGCCACGTCCTCGGCCTGCGCCACGAGCACACCCGACCCGAAGCGGCAACGTGCTTCGAGGACAACAACTGGCGCCCGCTGACCGCCTACGACTCGGCCTCGATCATGCACTACCCCCAGTGCAACCGGACCTCGAGCAACCTCAGCATGACGTCGCTGGACCGCGACGGCATCCGGAAGCTGAACGGCGGCTCCGGCAACTGACCGTCGGGTCACCCCACCGGCCCGGCGTGCCTCACTCGAAGCGCGCCGGGTCACCCGCCCCGACGCGCACCACCTCGGCGGACCCGCTGGACAGGTCGACCACGGTCGTGGGTTCGGTGCCGCACTCCCCCGAGTCGATGACGACGTCGACGACGTGGTCGAGCTCCTCCTTGACCGCCCAGCCGTCGGTCATCGGATCCTTCTCGCCGGGCAGGATCAACGTCGAGGACAGCAGCGGCTCCCCGAGCTCGGCGAGCAGGGCGCGCACCACCGGGTGCTCGGGGATGCGCACCCCCACGGTGCGCTTCTTCGGGTGCAGCAGCCGCCGCGGCACCTCGGACGTCCCCGGCAGGATGAAGGTGTAGGGCCCCGGCGTCGACGCCTTGACGGCCCGGAACACCGCGTTGTCGACGTGCACGAGCTGACCCAGCTGGGCGAAGTCCCGGCACACCAGGGTGAAGTGGTGCTTGTCGTCCAGCCGGCGGATCGCGAGGATGCGCTCCTTGGCGTGCTGGTTGCCCATCATCGCCCCGAGGGCGTAGCCCGAGTCGGTCGGGTACGCGATCAAGCCGCCCTCTCGCAACACGCTTACGGCCTGCGCCATGGCGCGCGGCTGGGGGTCGACCGGATGGACGTCGAGGTAGCGGGCCATGACGACACGATAGGCCCGGGACGCCCCGGATGCCGTCGCGCGGCCACCCGGGCATCCCCCTCACGGACGGCGCAGCCCCCGGTCCCACAGCTCGAGGGTCTGGATGACCCAGAACACGGCGAACAGCACGAGCAGCACGACCTCGACCCAGAACACCAGTGAGGTCGACCCGGTCAGCAGGCTCAGCGCGACGGTGGTCGCGAGCGCCAGCAGCATCGCGATGGCGACGGCCCGGTACATCGCGACGTAGCGGGTGCGGTCCTGGGGCATCGAGCCCTGCTGCACCCCACGGCGGACGTCCCGGGCGTTGAGCCACACCACGGCGATGATCGCGAGGAACATCGGGATGGCCGCGGCATCGTGACCGCGTGCGATGAAGCTGTCGGGGTCGGCGAAGAACCACACGATGCCGCCGCCGAGGACGGCGACGGTGAGGGCCAGCCCCCGCCTGTTCGCCGGGCTGAGCGACGACCCGGCGGTGGTGCCCCCTGTTCGGCGCTCGTGGCGGGCGATGAGCACCGCCGCGACGGCGACGACCAGACCGGTGATGAAGAGCGCCGGCATGTTGTTGGCCACGGCATCCGCGATCCCGTCGCCCGAACCCGGCGACGCCCCGCTCCCGCACACGCCGGACGCCACCGTGGGGATGAACGCCACCCCCGGCGCGAGCATCCCGGCGAGGTTCATCAGGACGTCCTCACCGTCGGTGTTGCCCTTCAGGGCGAGCAGGGAGGCTCCCATCGTCACGAGGACCCCGATGAACACCGCCTTCACCGGCGTGAAGTAGTACGCACTGATCGAGGGCTGGATGCACCGGTCGGTGCCCACCCACTCGATGGCGATCGACGCGAACAGCAGCACCACCAGCGCCGTCAGCGCGATGCGCAGGTAGCGATAGGTCTTCACCGCCGCGAGGGCCGGGTCAGGCTCCTTGTCGATCACTCCCTTCCCTGGTCAGGAGAGGGCTGTGCGCCTGCGTGATACGCCTCAGCCCTCACGCATGTGCACGTCGGCGCCGCGCTGGACCGTGCGGGACACGGTGCACAGCCGGTCGCGGCTCTGGGCGATGGCCTTGGGCAGCCGTTCGCGCGCCCGGTCCCCCTCGGCTCCCTCGGGGAAGCGGACCGTGAAGGTGATCTCGATGTCGCCGAGGTGGTTCTCGACGCCGTCGCGCATCTTCTCTCCCTCGGACGTCACGTCGAAGCGCACCGGCTCGGCGATGCGGCTGGTGATGAAGTCGACGTCGATGGCGCTGCACCCCGCCATCGCGGTGAGGAAGAGCTCGACCGGGGTGAAGTCGGGTGACTCCCCTCCCCCGCCGAAGCGCAGCGTGCCCCCGCGCTCGTTGGTGGCGAGGTAGCTGCCGTGCTCGAGACGGGTCAACGACACGCTGCGGTGGCCAAGGCCCGTTCCGCCGGTCTCGGGCTGGTCCTGCTGTGCCATCAGGCACCCCATTTCTCGTCGATGGCGCGGACGACGCTCAGGTCGCGCCAGGTGGTGATCCGCCCGGTCAGGCGCTCCAGCCGGGTGTTGGTGAGGGTGGTCTTGTGGAAGCCCGCCGTCATCTCGGCAAGGACCTCCGAGCCGAGGACCCGAACGCGCTCGTCGGGCCTGTCCCAGGCGTCGAGCTGAGCGGCCGCTTCGAGTGGGATGTCGGCGTCAGCGAACGCGACGTAGCGTCGGGACTCCCCCACGAGCAGCGGCTCGACCGCGTCGACGGCAGCCAGGACGGAGCGCACCTGGGCGGGCGTGCGCACGATCGCCGGCACGTCGAAGCCGCAGTGCGCCGTGAGGACCCTCGAGATCTCGACCGCGACCGGGCCCGGGGTGCGTCGGGCGCTGCGCACGAACACGTTGCCCGACTGGATGTGCGTCTGCACGTCGGAGAACCCCGCATCGCCCAGTGCCTCACGCAGCGAGTCCATCTTCACGAACCGCCCACCGACGTTCACGGCACGCAGGAAGGCGATGTAGGACGGCATGGCACCCATCCTCGCACCGAGGTGGGACAGTGGGGCCCATGACCGTGCGCTCAGAACCCCCGGGCCGACTCATGCTGGTGCGTCACGGCCAGACCGAGTGGAGCCGCTCGGGTCGTCACACCGGGCTCACCGACCTCTCGCTCACCCCCGACGGAGAACGCGATGCCCGGGCCCTTGCCCCGCTGCTCGCCCCCTTCGACCTCGTCGAGGTGCTCTCCTCACCGCTCGAGCGAGCTCGGCGGACCGCCGAGCTCGCCGGGCTGACGCCGACCACGGACGCCGACCTCGTCGAGTGGGACTACGGCGGCTACGAAGGGCGCACCACGGCCCAGATCCGCGAGGACCTCGGCGACCCGGCGTGGACGGTGTTCGACCAGGGGGTGGTCCCGGGGGCGACGCCCGGCGAGACCGTCGAGGAGGTCGCCGCGCGCGCGTCCCGCGTGCTCGCGCGGATCGCGCCGTCGCTGGAGACGGGTGACGTCGCGCTCTTCGCGCACGGCCACCTGCTGCGCATCCTCGCCGCGACGTGGCTGCGCCAACCCGCCCGGTTCGGCGCCAGCCTGCTCCTGGACGCCGGAGCCCTGTGCGTGCTGGAGGTCGAGCGCTCGGTGCCGGCCATCCGGACGTGGAACCAGACCCCCGCCTGAGGCGACCCCCGACGCACGGTGCGTCACGGCATCCGGTCGTCAGGGCATCCGGTCGCTCAGGGCAGCGGCCAGGTGTGCACCGGCTCGTTGGAGTCCATGTGCACGGCGTACAGCTCAAGCATCCGGCTCAGCGCCTCGCTGCGGGTGCAGCCACCCGCCTCGAAGGCCTCGACCGCCTTGGTGGACCACACCGCTCCGTTGACGCCGGTGGTGCAGCGCCCCTCGATGACACCGAGGAACCGTTCGCGAACGGCATCCGAGACCCCCCACTGGCGAAGGCCCTCGTGCGCCAGCGGCAGCAGGTGACGCAGCATCAGCTCGTCGGCCGAGAGCTCACCGAACCCGGGCCAGTACAGGTGCGCGTCGATGCCGTCACGGGCGGCCCGGTTGAAGTTCTCCTCGCACGCCGCGAAGCTCATCTTGGTCCAGACCGGACGGTCCTCGTGGGCCAGCATCCGGATCGCGCCGTAGTAGAACGCGGCGTTGGCCAGCACGTCGACGATCGTCGGCCCGGCCGGCAGCACCCGGTTCTCGACCCGCAGGTG
>NZ_DAORSO010000170.1:0-4190 GCF_035443565.1 Ornithinibacter sp.
AAATCGGAAGGTCGGCGGTTCGACCCCGCCCCTGGCCACACAAAACCGCAGGTCAGAGACCTGCGACGGCGCGGATCCGTGATCCGTCTGCTAACGCCTGCTAACACGAGGCTCGCTCGTCACAACACTCGAGCGCATTACCCGCCTGATGAGGGCGCCACGATCAGGCACCAGCCGTCCTGTATCGCACACCGCATCCGCTGACCGCGTGAGTCAGGTGGGCGGCCAACATCCCGATCGACCCGGCCACCGCGGGGGGGCACATCACGGGACAGAGTGATTAGAGTCGGCGTCCCAGCAACAAGGAGCAGGCCGTGGCCGAGAAGGTTCTCACGATCATCGTCTCGGACCTTTCTGGCGACGAGACGAACGACGGCGAGACCGTGGAGTTCACCTACCGCGGGGTGTCGTACGCGATCGATCTCACCAAGGAGGAGTCCGCCGCGTTCGACGAGGCGATCTGGGCGAGGGGATGGCCCACGCGGATCTCGGCGGTGCTCCCGGGCGGCTGACGCGCGGCGCAGGTTGGGGAGCAAGGCCGGGTTCGCTCGCTGCGCGCAGCGCGCGCAGTTGCCGCGAGCGGCCCGCGCGGGGTTGACTGTCGCTGTGAGTACCGGCGACTCGACGACGTGGCACGCCCGGAGGCGCGCGGCTGCGCGCCCCGCACCGGCATCCGGGGTGCGCTCGGTCGTCGCCGAGTCGTGGCTGCGCTCCTCGGCCGCCGGCGTGGACCCTGACACCCACCTTGCGCCGGTCCGGCTCGACGGCGGCGACCTCGCCGACTACCGCGCCACCCATGCCCTTTCCCACGTGTTCCCGCTCCTCTATGACGTGCTGGGCCGCGCCGCGGTCGACTGCGACATCGTCATGGCCGTCGGCGACGCCGAAGGCCAACTGCTGTGGGTGTGCGGCCCGCCGGGGGTGCTGCGTCGTGCCGAGACCATCAACTTCGTCGAGGGTTCGGTGTGGACTGAGCATGACGCCGGCACCAATGCCCCCGGGATGGCACTGCGCCTCGGCCAGCCCGTGCACGTCCATGCCGCCGAGCACTTCAACCGGCTCGTCCACCCCTGGAGCTGTGCTGCGGCACCGATCCACGACCCGACGACGAGCCGGGTGCTCGGTGTCGTCGATATCACCGGCGGCCCCGACGTCGCGTCGCCGCAGAGTCTGGCGATGATCCGCGCCGCCGCCCGGATGGCCGAGTCGGAGCTGGCGCGACTCGCGCTCACCGGGACGACCCTCACCGCGCCCGGCGAGACCCCGCAACCGGGCAGTGCGACGGGCCTGCTGCGGGTGCGCGGCCTCGGGCTCCCGGAGGCCGTGGTGGAGGTCGGGGGCCGCACCCACCGGCTGAGCCGGCGACACAGCGAGATCGTCGCCGCACTCCTCAGCCACCCGGCCGGACTCACCGCAGAGCAGCTCGAGATCGAGGTGTACGCCGGTCGCGTCCACTCCTCGACCCTGCGGGCGGAGTTGGTGCGCCTGCGCGCCCTGCTCGGACCCGAGGTCCTCGCATCCCGGCCGTACCGACTCCTCGCCGAGACCGAGAGCGACTGGGGCACCGTCGAGGCGCACCTCGCGGCGGGACAGGTGCGCTCCGCGCTGCAGACCTACAAGGGACCGCTGCTGCCGGGTTCCGAGGCACCTGGTGTCGTTGAGCTGCGTGACGCGGTGGAGAGCCACGTCCGCGCTGCAGTGCTCGCCTCGGACGAGCCGGACCTCATGGTCGGCTGGACCCGGTCCCGCTGGGGCGCAGGCGATCTGGAGATGTGGGGCCGACAGGTCCAGACCCTGCCGGCCACCTCGCCGCTGCGCCGGGTGGCCGAGGCCGAGACCGATCGGCTGGAACGCGAGCTGCACGCCTGAGCGGGGCTCCCGGCGTCTGTGCAACATGGTTGCAACGTCTTCGTGCCTAGCCTCCGGTCAACCCGTCGCCGGACGGGCCCGAGACACAGGAGATCGACAATGACGTTGTTCCCACCCCCCGGTTCCGACGGCAGCACCGTCACCGTGAAGAGCCGCTACGACAACTGGATCGGCGGCCAATGGGTCGCCCCCGTGCAGGGCCGGTACTTCGAGAACGTGACCCCGGTGACCGGCCAGCCGTTCTGCGAGATCGCCCGCTCGGGCCCCGAGGACATCGAGCTCGCCCTGGATGCCGCGCACGGCGCCGCGGCCGCGTGGGGACGAACCTCGGTCACCGAGCGCTCGGGCGTGCTGCTGCGTATCGCCGACCGGATGGAGGCCAACCTCACCGACCTCGCCGTCGCCGAGACGTGGGACAACGGCAAACCGGTGCGCGAGACCATCGCCGCCGACCTCGCCCTCGCGGTTGACCACTTCCGCTACTTCGCGGGCGCGATCCGCGCCCAGGAAGGGTCAATCGGCGAGATCGACGCCGACACCGTGGCCTATCACCTGCACGAGCCGCTCGGCGTCGTCGGCCAGATCATCCCCTGGAACTTCCCCATCCTCATGGCGGTCTGGAAACTCGCCCCGGCCCTCGCCGCGGGCAACTGTGTCGTGCTCAAGCCGGCCGAGCAGACCCCGTGGTCCATCCTCAAGCTCATCGAGCTGGTCGGGGACCTGCTGCCTGACGGCGTGCTGAACATCGTCAACGGCTTCGGTGTCGAGGCTGGCAAGCCGCTCGCGTCCAGCCCGCGCATCGCCAAGATCGCCTTCACCGGGGAAACGACGACCGGCCGGCTGATCATGCAGTACGCCAGCCAGAACCTCATCCCGGTCACCCTCGAGCTAGGCGGCAAGAGCCCGAACATCTTCTTCGAGGACGTTGCCGACAGCCGGGACTCGTTCTACGACAAGGCGCTCGAGGGCTTCACGATGTTCGCCCTCAACCAGGGCGAGGTGTGCACCTGCCCGTCGCGCGCCCTCATCCAGTCCTCGATCTACGACCAGTTCCTCCCCGACGCCATCGACCGGGTCGGCCAGATCGTGCAGGGCAACCCCCTCGACACCGACACCATGATCGGCGCCCAGGCGAGCAACGACCAGCTCGAGAAGATCCTGTCCTACATCGACATCGGCAAGCAGGAGGGAGCCAGGATCCTCATCGGCGGCGCCCGGGCAGAGCTGGGCGGCGACCTCTCTGGAGGCTTCTACATGCAGCCCACCGTCTTCGAGGGCGACAACTCGATGCGGATCTTCCAGGAGGAGATCTTCGGCCCGGTGCTGGCGGTCACCCGCTTCTCGGACGAGGTCGACGCCCTGAAGCTCGCGAACGACACCCTCTACGGGCTCGGTGCGGGCGTGTGGTCGCGCGATGGCAGCCGGGCCTATCGCGCCGGGCGCGAGATCAAGGCCGGGCGGGTCTGGACCAACTGCTACCACCAGTACCCCGCCCACGCAGCCTTCGGCGGCTACAAGCAGTCCGGGATCGGGCGCGAGAACCACAAGATGATGCTCGACCACTACCAGCAGACGAAGAACCTTCTCGTCAGCTACTCGCCGGATCCCCTCGGCTTCTTCTGAGCCGGTGGGTGAACCAACTCCCACCCGGGTCGACGTGACCGGTGAGGCGGCGTCTCTCGTGCGCCGCCTCACCGGGGTCCACGGCCCGGTGATGTTCCACCAGTCCGGCGGGTGTTGCGATGGCTCAGCGCCGATGTGCTTCCCCGACGGCGACTTCATCGTCTCCGATGCCGACGTCCACCTCGGAGACCTCCACGTCGGCCTCGATCGCGACGTCCCGGTCTTCATGTCCGTCGCGCAGTTCGCGTACTGGCGCTACACGCACCTGACGATCGACGTCGTGCCGGGTCGGGGCGCCGGCTTCTCGCTCGAGGCCCCGGAGGGCGTGCGCTTCATCGTCCGCTCACGAATGCTGACCGAGCCCGAGCTGGCCGTGCTCGAACCCTGACCCGGCGCGAGGACGCACAGTCACATGTGCTGACCGGAGAGGTTGGTTGAGGGAGAACGCCCCCTCGTTGTGACGGGCCGACATGGGAGGGCCTCCTGCGATGGAGTGGAACCGGCTCAGGGTTTCACTTCGCCAAACAGGAGGCCCCCGTGTCCCACGCTAACGCTGCCCTCACACCGAAGGCCTGGCATGGGGTCGCCCAGCTCATCGTCGATCAGGTGGCGCCGAGGTCGCGGCCCGGTTTCACTGTTCGCGCCCGACGGTGAAGCAGTGGGCGGAACAGTACCCCGCCGGGGAGTCCATGACGGAC
>NZ_DAORSO010000171.1:0-4164 GCF_035443565.1 Ornithinibacter sp.
GCGGCGTCGCGCAGGGCGTTGGCGTCGAGGTCGTCGGCTGCGGGGGCGCCGACGAGGAGAAGGGCTGGCGCGCCAGCGCGGGGGAGGCAGAACGTCGACCCGGGCTTGCCGTCGAAGCCGGCAGCGCCCAACGTGTCGCGGTCGAGGTCGCCGAGCTCACTCGGCAGGTCACCCTCGGCCGGCACGACCACGGCGAGGACGTCGACCGTCGAGGCATCGATGGCCTCGACCGAGCTGACCTCGGTGGTCGCGCTCGTCGACGGCACCGGGGTGAAGTCGTCGGGAACGGGCAGGTTCGGGTTGGGGCACATGCGAAGGACTCCTCGAGGTCGACGTGTCTGGACCCTAGCGCGGCGACCTGACCCGGCATCCGGCGTCGTTGCACACGGGGTAGATCACAGGGTTAGGCTCCGCGCATGAGTCCAGTCGCGATGACGTTGCTCATTCTCGTCATCGCAGTCGTGGCGTTCATGTCGAACCGCGTCCCTCTCGGCGTCGTCGCCATCGGGGTCTCGGTCTCGCTGTGGCTGACCGGGATTCTCGACCTCAACGACGCGCTCGCGGGCTTCGGCGACCCGACGGTCATCTTCATCGCGACGCTCTTCGTCGTCGGTGAGGCGTTGGACTCCACCGGTGTCACCGCGTGGGCCGGGCAGCAACTGCTGGCCCGCGGTGGTGAGAGCCGCTCGAGCCTGCTCGTGGTCGTCTGTCTCCTCGTGGCGGTCCTCACCGCCCTGATCAGCGTCAACGGCGCCGTCGCGGCGCTCATCCCCGTCGTCGTCGTGGTGGCGACCAGGGCCGGCCTGCCACCCTCCCAGATGCTCATGCCGCTTGCCTTTTCCGCCCATGCCGGCTCGCTGCTCGCGCTCACCGGCACCCCGGTCAACATCATCGTCAGCAATGCCGCGGAAGATGCCGGTGCGCGTCCCTTCGCGTTCTTCGAGTTCGCCCTCGCCGGCATCCCGTTGCTCGCGGGGGTGCTGCTCATCATCGTGTTCTTCGGCCGGCGACTGCTGCCCGACCGGATGCCGGCCACGCTGCCGCAGGACCTGGGGGACCTCACCGACGCGCTGCGCGAGCACTACGAGCTGCCAGACGGTGTCCTCGTGGGCTCCGGGCGTGGAGTGACCGAGGTCGTGATCGCGCCCAGGTCGCCGCTCATCGGCCAGCACCTGTTCACCGGGATGGCCACCCCGAGTGGCGACCTCGTCGTGCTCGCGGTCCAGCGAGCCGGCGACGACCTCAAGGGCACCGACGACACCCTGCGGGCGGGCGACACCCTCCTGCTCAGCGGGACCTGGGAGAAGTTGCAGGAGCACACCTCCGGCAGCGACGAGGTGCTCGTCGTCGACGACCCGGCGCGCCTGCGCCGCGGCGTGCCGCTCGGTCGAGGAGCCAAGCGCGCCATCGCGATCCTCATCGGCATGGTCGTGCTGCTCGCGACGGGGATCGTTCCCGCCGCGATCGCGGGCCTGTTCGCCGCGTGCGCCGCCGTCCTGACGGGAGTGGTGACCTCGGCCCAGGCCTACCGCTCGGTCTCGTGGACGACGGTGGTCCTCGTCGGCGGCATGATCCCGCTGTCGACCGCATTCGTCACCACCGGCACCGCTGATCTCATCGCCAGCCGACTGCTCGACGTCGTCGGTTCGGCCTCGCCGCGGTTGGCCCTGCTGGCGCTGTGCGTGCTGACGATGGTCCTCGGCCAGCTGATCAGCAACACCGCGACGGTGCTGATCATGGCGCCCATCGCCTCCGTCGTCGCCCTCGACCTCGGTGCCTCGCCACTGCCGTTCCTCATGGCGCTGAGCATCTCCGGCGCGGCGTCCTTCCTCACCCCGGTGGCCACTCCGGCCAACACGATGATCCTCGAGCCGGGTGGGTACCGCTTCAGTGACTACTGGAAGCTCGGGCTGCCGCTTCTCCTGCTCTTCCTCGCGGTTGCCGTGCTGTGGGTGCCCGTCGTCTGGTCCTTCTGATATCCGTCAGTGGGTATCTGTGACGACGCGCCGCGGCGGGTTCCACCAAGCAGCCCGGGTGGCCTGCTGCGCCGTGGTTGGATGACAACTCACAACTCAAGCTGGAGGTTGGCATGAACCCGATCGTCGCCTTCGTGGTCGTCATGGCGGTGTGGACGGTCAGCGAGTTCGTCGCCCGCAAGACCAAGTCCTTGCTGTCCTCGCTGTTCGTGGCCTCGCTGATCTTCCTCGTAGGGTTCCTGTCCGGGATCTTCCCCGAGGACCTGCTCGCGAGCTCGTCGTTGCTCGCGCTCGCGGGGGTCGTCGTCGGCTTCATCATCGTCCACCTCGGCACCGTCATCAGCCTCGATGATTTCAAGAAGCAGTGGAAGACCTTCCTCATCGGGTTCTCCACCGTCATCGGCATCGGGATTGCCCTCTGGGTGGCTGGCCTGATCTTCGGCGGCCGGATCTCCGGGGCGGCCGAGGACGGCTACGCCCAGGCGCTCGACTTCGTCGTGGCCGGCACCGGCGCCCTGAGCGGCGGAACGATCTCGGTGATCATCGTCCAGGAGGCCGCGCTGGGTGTGGCGCTGACGAGCATCGCCGTCTTCCCCGTGCTCATCGCGGCTCTTCAGGGGCTGGTCGGGTTCCCGCTCACGTCGCTCATCCTGCGCAAGGAGGCGGCCCGCCTGCGCGATGAGTACCGCGCCGGCAACCTCGAGGCGCCCGCGGCGCCCGATGAGCAGGCGGCATCCGCGTCCTTGCTGCCGGCTGCGTTCCAGAACACCCCGGGCACGCTCTTCGTCGTCGGTCTCGTCGTGCTCGCGGCCCTCGGGATCAACAACCTCACCGACGGCGTCCTCAACACGTTCGTCGTCGCGCTGATCTTCGGGATCGCACTGCGGGCGTTCAAGGTGTTCAAGCCCTCGGTGCTCGCCGGCATCGACGCGTTCGGGCTGATGATGCTCGCCATCATGATCCTCGTGTTCGGCCCGCTGGCCACGGTCGAGCCGGCTGACGTTAAGGCGTTGGCGTTCCCGCTGTTCCTGGCGTTCGTCTTCGGTGTCGCCGGCATCGTTGGGTTCTCCGCCCTGGTCGGCAAGCTGGTGGGCTACAGCATCCCCATGTCAGTGGCCATCGGGCTCACCTCGCTCTACGGCTTCCCGGGCACGATGATCCTGTCGCAGGAAGCAGCCAAGGGCGCGGGCGAGACCCCCGAAGAGGTCGCAGCCATCGAGAACTCGATCCTGCCGAAGATGATCGTCGCCGGGTTCTCGACGGTGACCATCACCTCGGTGATCGTCACGAGCATCATCGCCGGGCGGATCGGCAACTGACCCCGGGCCCGCTGCTGCGCTGAGTCGAATCGCAGCCGCACGGTGTCGCGCGCGTCGTCACCTCGACTCGGGCGCGACCACGGTCAACCCGGTGCGCGCGGCCGCTGCCTGCAGCTCGGCGTCGTAGGTGACCATGGTGTCGGCCTCGATGCGCAGGGCCGTGGCGAGGTGGATGGAATCGGCGCTGCGCAATCCCCACTCCGAGGTCGCTGCCGCCACGAGGTCACTGCGCTCGACGTCGACCAGCAGCAGCCCGTCGAGCACGGTCGTCGCCGACGAGATGGGGATGCCGGTGCCGCGTCGTCGAGCGGCACAATGCAGTTCGGTGAACAGCAGCATCGAGGCCACGAGGCGGTCACCGGCGTGAGCGGCCGCGTCGAGCACCGCTGCGAGTTCGCCGGACTCCGCCTCCTCGACGAGGAGTTTCAGGGCAGCGGAGGTGTCGACGTAGTGGATCACCGGTCGCCGCGCAGGTCATCCAGGATCTCGACCGTCGACGCACCGTGGACGCGGTCGATGGCGCTGAACTTGATCCCGGACCGGGGGAGCCGAGCGGCTTGGGCCTGCAGCACTCGCTCCAGGGCACTGGCCGCGGGAGGCACGAGGACCGCGGCGACCTCGCCGTGATTGGTGACGGCGATGGACTCGCCCGCGGCCACCCGGGCAAGGACGGCACTGCTGTTGTTGCGCAGCTCTCGGTGGGCGATCGTCTTCATGGTGAACCTCCTGTAGCAATCGTAGCAACCACATTCACCTGCCGCGCGGTCTCGAGTCTGAGACAGGTTGGGTGCGGTGTCGGGTCGGCACGGCGGCCCGAAGTGGATAGGCTCGGCGCAGGACACGATGGCGTGTCCCACCGCACCCGGTGA
>NZ_DAORSO010000172.1:0-4090 GCF_035443565.1 Ornithinibacter sp.
CGCAGCGTGAAGTCGTGCAACGTCCTGGCCGTGCAGGCCGACGGGCACGAGGTGACGACCATCGAGGGCATCGCCCCGCACGGTGAGCTGCACCCCATGCAGCAGGCGTTCCACGACAACCACGCCCTCCAGTGCGGCTACTGCACGCCGGGCATGATCATGCAGGCCATCGACGTGCTCGCCGAGACGCCGAACCCGACCGAGGAGCAGATCCGCGTCGGCCTCGAGGGCAACCTGTGTCGGTGCACCGGCTACCACAACATCGTCAAGGCGGTGGCGGCCTGCGCGAGCAGCATGAACGAGCCGGCCGGCGCAGCCTCCGGAGCCAGCCAGGGGAGTGAGGCCTGATGACCGCCGTCGACGACCGCCCGGCATCCGAGGTCGGCACCGCCCGCAAGCGCAAGGAGGACGCGCGCCTCATCACCGGTCGCACGAAGTGGACCGACAACATCCAGCTGCCCGGGATGCTGCACCTGGCGATGGTGCGCAGCCCCTTCGCCCACGCGACGATCGACGGCATCGACACCAGTGCCGCCGCCGCCAGCCCCGGGGTCATCGCCGTGTTCACCGGCGCCGACCTCGCCGACAGCCAGGGCGTGAACATCAACGCCTGGCCGATCGCCCCCGACCAGGTCACCCCGACCCACCTGCCGGTGGCCGTCGAGCGGGTCGCCTGCGCCGGTGAGATCGTCGCCGTCGTCGCAGCCCGCTCGGCCGCGGCCGCGCGTGACGCCGTCGAGCTCGTCGACGTCGAGTGGGGTGAGCTGCCGGCCGTGCTCGACCTCAAGGAGGCCGCTGCCGACACCGTGCTCGCGCACCCCTCCCTCGGGACGAACAAGTCGGCCTTCTGGAAGCTCGACTCCGCCGAGCAGGGCACCGGCGGCGACGTCGACGAGGCGATCGCCAAGGCCCGCGTCGACGGCATCGTCATCGAGCGCGAGTACCGCCAGCAGCGCCTCGTGCCGGCCTTCATGGAGCCCCGCTCCACCGTCGTCGACCCGACCGGCGACCAGATGATCGTGTGGTCGGCGACCCAGGTGCCGCACATCCTGCGCTTCGCGATCGCCGCGACGACCGGCATCCCCGAGTCCAAGGTGCGCGTCATCGCTCCTGACGTCGGCGGTGGTTTCGGTGGCAAGCTGCAGACCACGCCCGAGGAGTTCGCGACGATCGCCGTCGCCCGCAAGCTCGGCAAGCCGTGCAAGTTCACCGAGACGCGCTCCGAGACGATGGTCTCGGCGCACCACGGCCGCGACCAGTGGCAGAAGCTGACCCTGTCGGCCGAGAAGGACGGCACCGTCACCGGGCTCAAGGTCGAGCTGCTCGCCGACCTCGGTGCCTACGTCGCCATCGTCGGCGGCGGGGTGCCGGTGCTCGGCGCGTGGATGTTCAACGCCATCTACAAGTTCCCGGCCTACCAGTTCAACTGCCAGACGGTGCTGACGAACAAGACCTGGGTCGACGCCTACCGCGGCGCCGGGCGGCCCGAGGCCACCTACGCCATCGAGCGGCTCATGGACGAGCTCGCCGTCGAGGTCGGGGTCGACCCGATCGCCATCCGCGAGAAGAACTGGATCACCCACGACGAGTTCCCGTTCACCACGGTCGCGGGCATGACCTACGACTCGGGCAACTACGAGGCCGCCACCGCCAAGGCGCTCGAGCTCTTCGGCTACGACGAGCTGCGCGCCGAGCAGAAGGCCCGCCGCGAGTCCGGCGACCCCGTGCAGCTCGGCATCGGCGTCTCGACGTTCACCGAGATGTGCGGCCTGGCGCCCTCGCGGGTGCTCGGCTCGCTCAGCTACGGCGCCGGCGGCTGGGAGAGCGCCAGCATCCGGATGCTCGCGACCGGCACCGTCGAGGTCGTCTCGGGGGCCACCCCGCACGGCCAGGGCCACGAGACGGCGTGGAGCCAGATCGTCGCCGACCGGCTCGGCATCCCCTTCGAGAACGTCGAGGTGCTGCACGGCGACACCCAGATCGCGCCCAAGGGCCTGGACACCTACGGGTCGCGCTCGCTCGTCGTCGGCGGTGAGGCCATCGTGCGGGCCGCCGACAAGGTCATCGAGAGGGCCCGCCCCATCGCGGCCCATCTGCTCGAGGCCAGCGTCGACGACCTCGAGTTCGCGGGTGGTCGGTTCACGGTGCGCGGCACCGACAAGGGCATCGGCATCACCGACGTGGCGCTCGCGACCTTCGCGGCGCACAACCTGCCCGACGGGGTCGAGCCCAGCCTCGACGCCGACGCCACCTACGACCCGATCGACTTCTCCTTCCCGCACGGCACCCACCTGTGCGCGATGGAGGTCGACACCGAGACCGGCGCCACGACGATGCGCAAGTACGTGTGCGTCGACGACATCGGCACCATCGTCAACCCGCTGATCGTCGAGGGCCAGATCCACGGCGGCCTCGTCCAGGGCATCGCGCAGGCGCTGTTCGAGGGCGCCGAGTACGACGACCAGGGCACCTTGGTGTCCGGCTCGTTCGTCGACTACACGCTCCCGACCGCGGCCGACACGATCAACTACGTCAGCGAGCACACCACCTCACCGTCGACGACGAACACCCTCGGCACCAAGGGGGTCGGCGAGGCCGGCACCATCGCCTCGACGCCCGCGGTCGTCAACGCCGTCGTGGATGCCGTGCGTCACCTCGGCGTCGCCGACATCGAGATGCCGTGTACGCCCCAACGGGTGTGGAAGGCCATCCGGTCGGCCGGGTCGTCGGGTGGCGGAGCGGCCGACGAGGCTCAGCCGCACTTCGCCGACGGCGCACCCAACCACGATCCAGCAGCAGGCGCGACGGACGGAGCAGGCCAGTGATCCCCGCAGCATTCGACTACGTCGCCCCCACGACGATCGACGAGGCCCTGGCTGCTCTGGCCGAGGCAGGCGACGAGGCCAAGGTCCTCGGCGGTGGACAGTCGCTCCTGCCGATCCTGCGCATGCGCCTCAACGCGCCCGAGCAGATCGTCGACCTCGGACGCATCGACGAGCTGCGCGGCATCCACGAGGACGGCGACCACGTCGTCATCGGCGCGATGACGACGTATGCCGACGTCATCGCGAGCCCGCTCCTGCGCACCCACGCGGCGCTGCTCGTGCAGGCCGTCGAGGAGGTCGCCGACCCGCAGATCCGGCGCCGCGGCACCGTCGGCGGTGCCCTGGTGCACGCCGACCCCGCGGGAGACGTCGGGGCGCCTGTCCTGGCGCTGAACGCCGAGCTCGTCATCCGCGGCCAGGACGGCGAGCGGACCGTGCCGGTCAGCGAGTTCTTCCTCGACCTGTTCGAGACCGCCGTCGGTGAGGGTGAGCTGCTCACGGCCATCCGCATCCCCAAGCACACCGGCTGGGGGTCGCACTACGAGAAGTTCGTGCGCGTCTCCCACCAGTGGTCGATCGTCGGCATCGCCGTGGCCCTGCGCGTCGAGGGCGGCTCGATCGCCGAGGCCCGGGTCGGCCTGACCAACATGGGCTCGACCCCGTTGCGGGCGCCCTCGGTCGAGGCCGCCCTCGTGGGCCGGTCGGCCGCGGACCTCGGTGACGCCTGCGACTCCGTCGCCGACGGCACGAACCCGCCGAGTGACTTGAACGGTGATGCCGACTACCGGCGGCACCTCGCGCGGGTGCTCACCCGTCGCGCCGTGCTCACCGCGCTCGGAGGCTGACGCCCGCATGGAGCTGACGCACGACTTCACCGTCCCCGCCCCGATCGACACCACCTGGGCGACCTTCATGGACCTGCACCGGGTCGGCAGCTGCTTCCCCGGCGCGGTCGTCACCGACGCCAGCGACGACGGTTTCGCCGGCACGGTGAAGGTCAAGCTCGGCCCCATCGCGCTCCAGTACGCCGGTGCCGGCACGTTCCTCGAGCGTGACGACCAGGCGTACCGGGCCGTCATCGAGGCCAAGGGCAAGGACAAGCGGGGCAACGGCACGGCCGGGGCCACCGTGACGATCCAGCTCGCGCCCTCGGGTGAGGGCACCCGGGTCGACGTCACGACCGACCTGTCGGTCACCGGCAAGCCGGCGCAGTTCGGGCGCGGGGTGATGCAGGACGTCTCCGACAAGCTGCTCGGCCAGTTCGT
>NZ_DAORSO010000173.1:0-4076 GCF_035443565.1 Ornithinibacter sp.
CGCCGAGGATCGCGAGGGCGAGCACGGTCCACAGGCCGCGACGCAGCCAGGTGCGACCGCGGGAGCGGCCGGCGGATGCCGTCGAGCGGCGACCGCTCGACGAGGTCGCGAAGGGACTGGGCTGGCGTTGACTCATGCGGCTTTCCGGGGTGGGGAACGGCGGGTTTCAAGCAGATCGGACGGCGGCGCACCGGGGGGTAGAAGACCCTCGGCCCCATGGCCAGTATGACCGGATTCCTTGGAGAACCCTGAACGGCCGGCGGAGGTTCAGCGCCTCGATGCACTGCCTCGATGTATCGCACCGATATATCTATGCTACCTTGCTCCTGACAAACGCCTCGTATGTCTGGTCCGTTCCACCCGAAGGAGGTAAGCCGTGAAGAGCCGCCGCGCCCAGCTGCTGGAGTTCGCCGTCCTCGGCCTCCTCCACGAAGGGCCCACGCACGGCTATGACCTGCGCCGGCGGCTGAACACCGCGCTCGGCCCTTTCCGGGCGCTGTCCTACGGCACGCTCTACCCCGCCCTGCGCGACCTGCTCGACCACGGGCTCATCGCCGAGACGACCGACCCCGCCGGCCCCACCGGCCGTCGCCCCCGGGTCGTCTACGAACTGACCGCGGCCGGTAAGGAGCACTTCTCGGCCCTGGTCGCCCGCACCGACGCCTCCGCCTACGAGGACGACGGCTTCGACGTGCGGTTCGCGTTCTTCGCCCGCACCGAGCGCGACGTGCGCCTGCGCATCCTCGAGGGCCGCCGCTCGCGGGTCGAGGAGGACCTCGAGCGCGTGCGTGAGGCCGCCACCCGCAGCCGCGAGCGCCTCGACGCCTACACGACGGCCCTCCAGCGCCACGGTGAGGAGACCACCGAGCGCGAGGTCCGATGGCTCAGCGAGCTCATCGACGCCGAACGGCGCCACCCCACAGATCCCGGCCCCCAGCCGTAGGTGCCGCCCGCGCCATCCCGGGCGCACCGGCATCCGCTTCACCACATCCAACCCGATCACAACCCCAGGAGAAGTACATGGGTTCCATCCGCGTCGCCATCGTCGGCGTCGGTAACTGTGCGTCCTCGCTCGTTCAGGGCGTGCACTACTACCGCGACGCCGACCCGACCCAGACCGTCCCCGGTCTGATGCACGTCACCTTCGGTGACTACCACGTGCGCGACGTGGAGTTCGTCGCCGCGTTCGACGTCGACGACAAGAAGGTCGGCAAGGACCTCGCCGAGGCGATCAACGCCTCCGAGAACAACACCATCAAGATCGCGGACGTGCCCACCAGCGGCGTCACCGTCCAGCGTGGCGTCACCCTCGACGGCCTCGGCAAGTACTACCGCGAGACCATCGACGAGTCGGCCGCCGAGCCGGTCGACGTCGTCGCCGCCCTGCGCGACGCGAAGGTCGACGTCCTCGTCTCCTACCTCCCCGTGGGGTCGGAGAATGCCGACAAGTTCTACGCCCAGTGCGCGATCGACGCCGGTGTCGCCTTCGTCAACGCCCTGCCCGTGTTCATCGCGTCCGACCCCGAGTGGGCCGCGAAGTTCGAGGAGGCCGGCGTTCCGGTCATCGGCGACGACATCAAGAGCCAGGTCGGCGCGACCATCACCCACCGCGTCATGGCCAAGCTGTTCGAGGACCGCGGCGTCACGCTGGACCGCACCTACCAGCTCAACGTCGGCGGCAACATGGACTTCAAGAACATGCTCGAGCGCGAGCGCCTGGAGTCCAAGAAGGTCTCCAAGACCCAGGCCGTGACCTCGAACCTCGAGGGCTCGCTCTCGGGCAAGATCCACGACAAGAACGTGCACATCGGCCCGTCGGACTACGTCGCGTGGCTCGACGACCGCAAGTGGGCCTACGTCCGCCTCGAGGGTCGCGCGTTCGGTGACGCCCCGCTCAACCTCGAGTACAAGCTCGAGGTCTGGGACTCCCCGAACTCGGCCGGCATCATCATCGACGCCATCCGCGCGGCGAAGATCGCCAAGGACCGCGGCGTCGGTGGCGCCCTGCTCTCGGCCTCGTCCTACCTCATGAAGTCCCCGCCGGAGCAGCGTCCCGACGACGTCGGTCGCGCCAAGCTCGAGGCCTTCATCGCGGGTACCGAGGAGCGCTGAGCCCTCACCGCTGAGCCCCTGGCCGGCTGCACGACGTAGCCGGCCAGGGCAGGCACAACGCAGAAGATCGGGTGCCACGCAGTAATTACTGCGTGGCACCCGATCTTCTGCGTTGTGCGAGACGCCGTCAGGCCGAGGCGTCAGGCGGCGTGGCGGCAACCCCACGGCTGGAGGCCGCGCTTGGCGTACAGCCGGTTCGCGACGGTGATCTGCTCGGCGCGCGATGCCTTGTCGGCCCGCGGCGCGAAGTCATCACCGTTGACGCTCAGCCACGTGCGGTAGTCGAACTGCAGACCGCCGTAGTAGCCGTTGCCGGTGTTGATGTTCCAGCGGCCGCCGGACTCACACTTGGCGATCCGGTCCCACATGGCAGCGCGGGCCATGTTGATGGCCGAGCGCGAGGTCGAGCGCGAGGCCGCGGCGGGCGCCGAGGCCGTCCCGGCGAGCTTGAGGGCCTTGCGGGTCTTGGGACCGACGATGCCGTCGGCCTGCAGCCCCTTGGAGCGCTGGTACTTCTTGACCGCCGCGAGCGTCTTGGCGCCGAAGCGCCCGTCGACCGTGAGTTTGGCGCCCAGGGCGTTGAGCCGCCGCTGGAGGATCCTGTTCTGGGCGTAGTGCGAGTTGCCCTGGCGCAGGGTCACCGTCAGGTAGGCGGTGGTCGCGGCGGGCACCGCGGCCGGTGCTACCGCAGGAGCGGCGGCGGGTGCGGCCGCCGTGACGGCCGAGGCCTTCGCCGGGGCGGCGTTCGCAGGGATCGCGGAGCCGGCGGCCATGAGGCCTCCGGCAACGCCGACGGTCGCGGCGACCCGGGCGCCGGACAGGCCGGCCTGGCCGAGGACACTGGTCAGCTCGGCGAACACGCTGAACGACTGGGCGGATCGGTGGCGCCCGGGAACGGTCTGAAGAGTCATGGATTGCCTCTCGCGCCTACGAGGTGAGCTGTCGGGTTCGGGCTGAGGTCGCCCGGCCGTCCCCGACTCACGGTCGAGATCCGGCTTCACCCCAAGGGCTCGTCCTCAGCGATCGAGGGCGGGCCCACAAGTGGGTCCCCCGCTCCTGCCAAGCGGTGGTGCGAAGGGGCCTGAGGTCGGTGGCAGGACTCGGCGTAACCGACCTCGGGGGCGCGATCCGTGTGGAGGCGTTCTCATCAGGGTAGCGGCGACCCTCCTATGTCACAAACAGGTCACGGGGACCACGGTCGGGTGCCGATGGCTTCACCTGACCCGCGTGGCCATCTCCCGGAAGCCCTTGCCGTCCTCCTCGGTGTAGGTGTCGCCCTCACAGGTGTAGGTCACGGCCCCGGTGCCCGGTTGGAGGTCGCGCACCTCCTCCTTGCCCTGCTCGGGTCGAACCGTCATCGACCCCTTCGCCGACTCGAGGGTGAACGACATCCGTGACCCCGACAGGGCCACCCGGTAGACGACCGTGCCGTCGAACACCAGGGCGCTGGTGCCGCCCGGGGTGGTGAGCCTGGCCTCGACCTCGTCGTAGGTGACGACGTGCCGCCCGCTCTCGTCGAAGGTGAAGGTGCGGTTCAGACCGGTCAGCACCGACTCACCATCCGGGCCGGTGGTCCTCTGCTCGTAGTCGGTGGTGCGCCAGGTCCCGACCAGGCAGTCGTCGAACTCGGATGCCGCCCCGCCCTCTCCCGGGTCGCCCCCGGTCGGTGCCGGGTCGGCGCCCCCGCCGCCGGTCCCCCCGCCGGAGCCCCCGGGCAGCGTCCCCGACGACTGCGCCACGGAACTCGTGGCCACCCCGGCGACGAACCCGGCACCGAACAGCCCCAGCGCGCCGATGACGGCCCCGAGGGTGATTGCGACGATCTTCCAGGTCGCCATCCGGTCGCGTGCCACGCGGTGCGGGGGCAGGTGTTCGGGTGCCGGGTGATCGGGTGCCATGTCAGCCCCTCGTGGGAACGGCAGCGACAGCCGCCGTGATGGTCTCGGGGTCGGGGGCGTCGCCGG
>NZ_DAORSO010000174.1:0-4075 GCF_035443565.1 Ornithinibacter sp.
GCCGACGATCTTCAACCCGGCCTACGAGATCGTGCCGACCGCGTGAGCGCCGCTGGGACTCCCGCGGCTCCCGCGACGCCGGAGACGGTCGAGGCGCTGATCCGCCACCGGCTGTCCACCGCTCTCGGGGGGTGGCGCGGGTCGATCGAGACGGCGCTGCCGACGGTGGTCTTCGTCGCGCTCTGGACGTGGAGCCAGGACATCAGGCTCGCTGCCGGCGCGGCCATGGGCATCGCCCTGGTGCTCGCCGTGGTGCGGCTGGCGCAGAAGTCGTCGCTGACCCACGTGCTCGGCGCCGTCTTCGCGACCGGCATCGCCGCGTTCTTCGCCCTGCGCTCGGGGCGCGCCGAAGCGGCCTTCCTGCCCGGCATCCTCACCAATGCCGCGTACCTCGTCGGCACGGTGTTCTCGATCCTGGCCCGCTGGCCGGCAGTCGGGTTCCTCGTCGGCGCCGGCGACCCGCGGGCGGCCGAGGACCCGTTCGGGTGGCGCAAGGACCGCGGCATGGTGGCGGTGTGCTCGCGCCTGACGTGGGTGCTCGTCGGGGTCTACGCGATCCGGCTGCTCATCATGGTGCCGCTCTACCTCGCCGCCGAGGTGGCCTGGCTCGGCGTCGCGAAGATCGCCCTCGGCTGGCCGCTGTGGGTGGCCTCGATCGCGATCATGGGGTGGATGCTCGTGGCCGGGCACACCCCGCTGGAGCCTGAGCCGGAGGTCGTCCGCGATCCGGAGGCCGAGCAGGCCTGAGCTCAGCGCTCGTCGTCGGGGTCCTCGGAGTCGCGCTTGTGCCGCTGGCCGGGGCTGAGCAGGGTCTCGAGCTCGGCCTCGACGTCAGGAGTGGTGAGGAAGAGCAGCTCGTCGAGCGGCTCCAGCGCGTCGTCGCGGGTGGGGGCGATCGGGTGGCCCTCGCGGATGATGCCGGTGAGAACCGTGTTGCCCGGCAGCGGCACGTCCCCGACACGTGAGCCGGCGTAGGGGCTGCCCACGGGCAGGGTCATCTCGACCATCATCGCCTTGCCCTGCTGGAACTCGAAGATCCGCACGAGGTCACCGACGCTCACGGCCTCCTCGACCAGGGCGGTCATGATCCGCGGGGTCGAGACCGCGACGTCGACGCCCCAGGCCTCGTCGAACATCCACTCGTTCTTCGGGTTGTTGACCCGGGCCACGGTGCGCGGCACGCCGAACTCGGTCTTGGCGAGCAGGGACAGCACGAGGTTGACCTTGTCGTCACCCGTGGCGGCCACGACGACCTCGCAGTCGGCCAGGCCCGCCTCGCTGAGCGCCTCGATCTCGCAGGCGTCGGCCTGCAGCCAGCTGGCGTCGGGCACCTTGGCCACCCGCTCGCCGTCGGCGTCACGGTCGATGAGGAGCACGTGGTGCTCGTTGCGCAGCAGCTCGCGGGCGATCGAACGCCCGACGCTGCCGGCTCCGGCGATGACGACGCGCATGGGTGACGGGCCTTTCGGTCAGTGGGCCGGGGGAGCGGCGTCGAGCACGCGCTCCGCGGAGGCGAGGTTCTCGCGCAGCAGCGCGAGGTGGAGGAGGTCACCCTCCTGGTAGACCGTGTCCGGCCCGGGCAGCAGGCCGTCGCCGAGGCGGGTCAGGTAGGCGGTGCGCCCGCCCGTCGCGTCCTCGATCTCGCTGATCCGCCGACCGATCCACGCGCTGGAGATCGGCATCTCGGCGATGACGACCTTGCCCGAGGGGTCGGTGAACTCGGGGACGTGACCCTGCGGCAGCAGGCGGCGCACCATCTGGTCGCTCGTCCACTTCACCGTGGCGACGGTGGGGATGCCGAGGCGCTGGTAGATCTCGGCGCGACCGGGGTCGTAGATGCGGGCGACCACGTGCTCGACGCCGTACTTCTCGCGCGCCACCCGGGCGGCGAGGATGTTGGAGTTGTCACCGCTGGAGACGGCGGCGAAGGCGTAGGCGTTCTCGATGCCGGCCGCGCGCAGGGTGTCGCGGTCGAAGCCGACTCCGGTGACCGTGCGGCCCTCGAAGGTCGTGCCCAACCGGCGGAACGACGACTCGTCCTGGTCGATGACGGCGACCTCGTGGCCGGCCCGCTCGATGGCTCTGGCGAGGGAGGCCCCGACGCGGCCGCAGCCCATGATGACGAAGTGCACGGAGTCGACGCTACACCGACGGTCGACCAGCGGTGAGGGCGTCCGGTAACGGGTTCCCGGCGAGGTGGGCACCCGGCATACAGTGTGTGTCGTGCCAAATTCTGGGCGCGTGGTCAAGCGCGTCATCCTCGGTCGCGCGATGCGCAGCGACAACCTCGGTGAGACGCTCCTTCCCAAGCGGCTCGCCCTGCCCGTCTTCGCCAGTGACGCCCTGTCCTCCGTGGCGTACGCCCCCGACGAGATCTTCCTGACCCTCGGCCTGGCCGGCGGCGCGCTCGCGCTCACCCACTCGTGGGAGATCGCCCTGGCGGTCGTCGTCGTCATGGCCGTGGTCATCGCGAGCTACCGGCAGAACGTGCGCGCCTACCCCTCGGGCGGCGGCGACTACGAGGTGGCCAGCGTCAACCTCGGGCCCAAGGCCGGGCTCGGTGTCGGCAGCGCCCTGCTCGTCGACTACGTGCTCACCGTGGCCGTGTCGATCTCCGCCGGGGTGCAGAACGCGGCGGCGGCCTTCGGGTTCGTGCGGGGTCACGAGGCGCTCGTCGCGGTGATCGTCATCGCCGCGCTGACCGCCATGAACCTGCGAGGGGTTCGCGAGTCGGGCACGGCGTTCGCCATCCCGACCTACCTGTTCATGGCCACCGTGCTCGGCATGGCGCTCATCGGGGTGGTCCGCAGGGTCACCGGAAGCCTGCCCCCGGCCGAGAGTGCCGGGCTCGAGCTGCTGCCTGATCCCGGCCACGACGCCATCACCGGGCTGGCCCTGGCCTTCCTGTTCCTGCGCGCGTTCTCCTCTGGGTGCGCCGCCCTCACCGGGGTCGAGGCGATCAGCAACGGGGTGCCGGCGTTCCGCAAGCCCAAGAGCCAGAACGCGGCGACGACGCTGCTGCTCATGGGCTGCATCTCGGTGACGATGATGCTCTCGATGGTGGCGCTCGCGACGTGGACCGGGGTGAAGTACGCCGAGGACCCGGCCGTCCAGCTCGCTCGCGACGGAGTGCTCGTCGGTGAGGACTACGAGCAGCACACCGTGATGGTGCAGGTGGCCCAGTCGGTCTTCTCCGGCTTCCCCGCCGGGGTGGTGCTCGTCTCGATCGTCACGGGGTTGATCCTCGTGCTGGCCGCGAACACGGCGTTCAACGGCTTCCCGGTGCTGGGCTCGATCCTCGCCCGCGACGGCTTCCTGCCCCGCCAGCTGCACACCCGCGGCGACCGGCTCGCGTTCTCCAACGGCATCATCATCCTGGCGGCGGCCGCGGCGCTCCTCGTCGTCATCTACGACGCCAAGGTCACCGCCCTCATCCAGCTCTACATCGTCGGGGTGTTCGTGTCGTTCACCCTGTCGCAGATCGGGATGGTGCGGCACTGGACCCGCCACCTGCGTCTGGAGCGCGACGCGGCCGAGCGCGGTCGGATGCTGCGCAGCCGGGTCATCAACGGGGTCGGCGCTGCGATGTCCGGCACGGTGCTGCTCGTCGTGCTCGCGACGAAGTTCGTGCACGGAGCGGGCTACGCCATCGCCGCGATGGCCGTCCTCTACCTCCTGATGACCCGCATCCGCCGCCACTACGACCACGTGCGCGACGAGCTGAGCGTGCACGAGGGCGACACCAAGGCGCAGATGCTGCCGTCGCGGGTGCACGCCATCGTGCTCGTCTCCAAGATCCACAAGCCGACCCTGCGGGCCGTCGCCTACGCCCGGGCGACCCGCCCGACGATCCTCGAGGCACTGACCGTCGACGTCGACCCCGACGAGACCAAGGCGCTGCAGGCCGAGTGGGTGCGCCGCGACATCCCGGTGCCGCTCAAGGCCCTCGACAGCCCGTTCCGTGAGATCACCCGCCCCGTGGTCGACTACGTGAAGTCGATCCGCTCGGGCAACCCGCGCGACCTCGTCGTCGTCTACATCCCGCAGTACGTCGTCGGGCACTGGTGGGAGCAGA
>NZ_DAORSO010000175.1:0-4073 GCF_035443565.1 Ornithinibacter sp.
ATCGCCGACTTCGGGAACTGCGGCCCGGGAGCCCAGCGGGTGGCCGACATGATCGACACGTGGGATGCCGCCGCCGTCACCACCGCGGGTGACAACACGTACAACGACGACCCCACCTGCACCCCGTTCACCGACTCCGTCGGCGACTTCTACGGCGACTGGGTCGAGGACCCCGAGGGGCCGCGATTCTGGCCGGCCCTGGGCAACCATGACTACGAGGACAAGGGCGCGGGGCTCGAGAAGTACCGGGCCTACTTCACCTACCTTCCCACCGAGGCCGACCCCCAACAGCGGTGGTACGACGTCAAGGTCGACGGCATCCACCTGTTCATCCTCGACAACGACGCACCCGACGCCGACCTGGCCGCCCAGCAGGTCTGGCTGCGCGAGCGGCTGACGGCGTCACGGGCCCAGGACCCCGCCGCGTGGAACGTCGTCATCTTCCACAAGCCCGCGTTCACCTCGGCCTCCCACCCGGACGAGGTCGAGATGCGACCGGATGCCGGGTGGGACTACCGCGGCTGGGGAGCCGACGTGGTCATCGCCGGCCACCAGCACGTCTACGAGGACGTCGTCGTCGACGGCATGCACTACGTCACCGCCGGCATCGCCACGAACGGCCTGGAGCGCGGGGGCTGTGACGACGAGCTGACCGACGGGAGCCGCCTGTGCCTCACCGGCGTCGAGGGCGCGATGCGCCTCGACGCCACGGCGACCTCGCTGAAGATGGAGTACCGCCAACCCTCGGATGCCGGTGAGGTCGTCCTCGACGCCATCGAGCTCACCCGCTGACGGGGCTCCCCGGCGCTGCGCCCACCGGCGGCGCGACAGCCTCCTGATCAGGTGCGGACCACGTCGGTGCCCGCGGCGTCGAGCTGCTCCGCGGTCTCGTCGTCGAGCTGGGTGTCGGTGACGAGGAGGTCGACCTCCTCGGGTCGGGCGAACCGGTGGAAGTGGTCGACGCCCGCCTTCGTGGAGTCGGTCACGACGATGGTGCGGCGGGCGGCCCGGCACATGGCCCGCTTCGCCATCGCCTCGGACTGGTCGGGGGTCGTCATGCCCCGCACCACCGAGAAGCCGTTGGTGCCGAGGAACGCGAGGTCCACGCAGACGTCGGCGAGCGCTGACTCGAGCCACTGGCCGACCGCCGCCCCGGTGCGCTCGCGCACGCGCCCGCCCAGCACGTAGAGCTCGATGGTGTCCAGGGTGTTCAGCGTGGCCGCGATGGCCACCGAGTTCGTGACCACGGTGAGCCGGCGGTCGGTGGGGAACTGCTCGGCGATGGCCTGGGTCGTCGTCCCTGAGTCGAGCAGCACGGTGCCCTCGGCGGGTAGCTCCTGCACGGCCCGCTGGGCGATGCGCTGCTTCTGCGTGCTCGCCTGGGTGCGACGGGCGGCCAGGGTGGGCTCGACCTCGAGCCGCTCGATGGGCAGCGCGCCCCCGTGGACGCGGCGCAGCAGGCCGCGACGCTCGAGCGCGGTGAGATCCCGGCGCACCGTCTCGGCGGTGACCGCGAGCTCCTCGGCGAGCGTGGTGACCTCGACGCGCCCCTGGTCACGGGCCCGCCGCAGGATGAGCTCCTGGCGCTCAGGGGCATAGCGGTGCGCCGGGAGCATGGTGGGTGCCGACGGCGGGGCGACCTGAGAGGAGTCCATGACGCCCATTGTCCTTCAGCGCGGTCGTCGTGGTGCGGTCGTGGTGCGATCCCGTCAGGCCCAACTTCTCGCTCCGGTGGCCGACCCCCCTTCCAGCCGCTACGGTGGTGTGACGGACGACACAGGAAGGGTAACCTGATGGCCACGTACGAGTTCGTCTGCGCCGAGCACGGATCGCTGACGATCACGATGCCGATGGCCGAGGTCACTGCCACCCTTCCCTGCCCGTCCTGCGGTGAGCCTGCTCGCCGCCGGTACACGGCACCCGGGCTCGCGCTCGGGGATGCCACAGCACGTCGCCTCATCGAGGCGACCTCGCGGTCCGCCCACGAACCAGCGGTGGTCAGTGCACCCCGCGGCGCCCCGATGACGCCGCGCCGCGCCCGACCGATCGCCGACCCGCGGACGGCCCGACTCCCTGCACCGTGACCTGAGCACAGGCACACACCGGCTGCTCAGGCAGATCGGAGGTCCATGGGTAACGTCGGCCTGCTGTACGTCGGGGCCATCCTCTTCATCAACGGCTGCGCGCTGCTCGGCTGGGTGCGTGGCAACGGGGCCGTCCCGTTGAACATCTTCGTGGGGCTGCTCCAGGTCCTCACGCCCACCTACCTCATCTTCACGGCGAACGGCGACCCGGACGTCATCTTCGGCGCCTCGGGCCTGTACCTGTTCGGCTTCACCTATCTCTACGTCGCGCTGAACACGATCTGGGGATTCGACGGGACCGGCCTCGGCTACTTCTCCCTCTTCGTCGCGATCGCGGCGGTCGGGTACGCCGTGGTCAACGTCGTGGAGTACCAGGACTACGCCTTCGCCGTCATCTGGCTGCTGTGGGCCTACCTGTGGTGGCTGTTCTTCCAGCTGCTCGGACGGGACCGGGACGGCCTGACCGCCTGGACCGGTGCCGTCGCCGCCGTCGAGGGCTGGTTCACCGCGGCCATCCCGGCGTTCCTCCTCCTCACCGGCTGGTGGGACGCCCTCCCGAACGCCACGTGGGCGGTCATCGTGGCCGTCCTCAACCTCGGCGGCCTCATCCTCGCCCGTGCCCGCCTCGGGTCCCGGGTGCCGGCCATGGTCTGACCACGCACCTCCCATCCACTCCCGCGGCGCCCGTCGCCGCCGCCACTGCACAGGAGCGCACCGATGCCAGAACTGATCTTCCCCCTCGACTCGACCAAGAAGTTCACCGACCAGAAGTACGTCGGCCACAACCGCTGGCACCCCGAGGTGCCGGCCGCCGTCCACGTCAAGCCGGGGGACTCCTTCCGGATGCACTGCCGCGAATGGTTCGACGGGGCGATCGTCAACGACGACTCGGCCGACGACATCCTCAACGCCCCGCTGAAGACCGTCCACGTGCTCTCCGGCCCGGTCGCCGTCGAGGGCGCCCAGCCCGGTGACCTCCTCGTCGTCGACATCCTCGACGTGGGGCCGATCCCCCAGGAGGACAGCGGCCCGTTGGCCGGCCAGGGCTGGGGCTACACCGGGGTCTTCGCCACCCAGAACGGCGGCGGCTTCCTCACCGAGCAGTTCCCGGACGCCTACAAGGTCATCTGGGACTTCACGGGGGGCGTCGCGACGTCGCGGCACGTCCCGGGTGTCTCGTTCGTCGGCATCGTCCACCCCGGCCTCATGGGCACCGCACCGTCGGCGGACCTGCTGGCCCGCTGGAACGCCCGGGAGGCGGCCCTCATCGCCACCGACCCCGACCGGG
Organism: Ornithinibacter sp.; assembly: GCF_035443565.1. Lineage (NCBI taxonomy): Bacteria > Bacillati > Actinomycetota > Actinomycetes > Micrococcales > Intrasporangiaceae > Ornithinibacter > Ornithinibacter sp. The sequence goes on from NZ_DAORSO010000175.1 coordinate 3,373, forward strand.
TGCCGCCACTGGCCCTGCCCCCCGAGCCGGAGCACGCCATTCTCGGGGCGCTGCCGGAGTCGGAGTACGCCAGGGCCGCGGGCGAGGCGGCCCGCACGGCCCCACCGCGCGAGAACGGCGGCAACCAGGACATCAAGAACTTCACCAAGGGGTCGCGGGTGTTCTACCCGGTCTTCGTCGACGGGGCGAACCTGTCGATGGGCGACCTGCACTTCTCGCAGGGAGACGGTGAGATCACCTTCTGCGGAGCCATCGAGATGGGCGGGTTCATCGATCTGCGGGTCGACCTCATCAAGGGCGGCATGGACACCTACGGGGTGTCGGAGAACGCCATCTTCATGCCCGGGACGACCGACCCGCGGTTCAGCGAGTGGCTCGCCTTCTCCGGGACCTCGGTGACGCTCGACGGTGAGCAGCGCTACCTCGACTCGCACCTGTCCTACCAGCGGGCCTGCCTGCACGCGATCGACTACCTCACCAAGTTCGGCTACTCGCCCATTCAGGCCTACATGATCCTCGGGGCAGCGCCCATCGAGGGTCGCCTGTCCGGTGTGGTCGACATCCCCAACTCCTGCTCGACGGTGTACATCCCGACGTCGATCTTCGACTTCGACGTCCGCCCGTCGGCCAGCGGCCCGCACCAGGTCGACCCCGGGATGGGCGTGCCCATGTCGTCGTTCTGAGCGGGTCGTGAACGGGCG
>NZ_DAORSO010000176.1:0-4040 GCF_035443565.1 Ornithinibacter sp.
GTTGACTCTCCTTCGGCAGGCGATCGTGACGTGTTCGTGATCCTCACCTGAAGTGACCCCCACCACAAGGGCTTCGACGATATCCGCACCGATTGATGCTGCAGACCGTCAAAGGTGGTGGTGGATCGAGCCGCCGATGTCCTGAAGCCGTCGGCCGCCGCCGCCCCACTGCAGCGCCACGATCTCGGCGGCGATCGACACGGCCGTCTCCTCCGGGGTCCGCGCCCCGAGGTCGAGCCCGATCGGTGAGCTCAGCCGCGCCAGCTCGGCCTCGGTCACCCCCACCTCGCGCAGCCGGGCCAGTCGGTCCTCGTGCGTGCGCCGGGACCCCATGGCCCCGACGTACGCCACCTCGGGCAGCCGCAACGCCACCTCGAGCACCGGCACGTCGAACTTCGGGTCGTGGGTGAGCACGCAGATCACCGTGCGCTGGTCGATCCGCCCCGCGTCGACCTCGGCGGCCAGGTAGCGGTGCGGCCAGTCGACGACGACCTCGTCAGCTGCCGGGAACCTCGACGCCGTCGCGAACACCGGCCGCGCGTCGCAGACCGTCACCCGGTACCCGAGGAACGCCCCGACGTGTGCCACGGCCGCGGCGAAGTCGATCGCCCCGAAGACGAGCATCCGCGGCCGCGGTGCGTACGACGCGACGAACACCCGCATGCCCTCCCCGCGGCGTTCACCATCGGGCCCGTACGTCAGCGTCTCCGTGCGCCCCGCCGCGAGCAGCCCTCGCACGTCGTCGGTGACGGCCGCGTCAGCCCGCTCGCTGCCCAGCGACCCGGCGACGACCGCGGATGCCGTGCCACCGGCATCCGAACCAGCCTCACCTCCGCGCCCCTCGCCCGCCACCTCGCCTGCGGCACCCTCGGGGCGCACGACGAGGCGGCGGCCCACGAAGGCCGGATCCGGGTGGTCGATGACGGTCGCGACCGCCACCGGGCGGCCGGCCTCGACGTCGGCGGCGACGGAGCCCAGCTCGGGAAAGGTCTCCTTCGACACGGTCTCCACGAACACGTCGAGGATGCCGCCGCACGTCAACCCGACCGAGAACGCGTCGTCGTCGCTCACCCCGTAGCGCTGGAGGACCGGGGTCCCCGAGGCCATGACCTCAAGGCCGAGCTCGTAGACGGCGCCCTCGACGCACCCGCCGGAGACCGACCCCACGGCCTCGCCACCGGGCCCGACGAGCATCGACGCACCCGCCGGGCGGGGCGCGGAGCGGAAGGTCGCGACGACGGTACCGACGCCCACGGCATCCCCGGCGTGCCACCACGCCATCAGCTCGTTCAGCACGTCACGCACGCGCCACCACCTCCGTCAGCTCCTGGAACGCCGCCATCGAGTGCCCCGCGACGAAGTCGTCGACATGGGGCAGGACCGCCATGATGCCGCCCTGCACCGGCTCGTACCCGGCCCGCCCCCGGTGCGGGTTGACCCAGACGACCCGGTGCGCCACCGCCCGCAGCCGGCGCACCTGCTCCCCGAGGGCCTCGGGCTGGTCGCGCTCCCACCCATCGCTGAAGACGACGACGACCGCGCCGCGTGCCATGCCGCGCCGCCCCCACCGGTCGAGGAAGACCTTGACCCCCTCGGCCAGGCGGGTACCGCCCGACCAGTCGGGGATGGCCCGGCCGGCCGCGACGATCGCCCGGTCGGGGTCACGCTGGTGCAGCGGGCGGGTGACGTGGGTGAGCCGGGTGCCGAGGGTGAAGACCTCGGTGGGCACGCCCGCCGCGCAGTAGGTGTGCGCGAGGCGGATGAGGGCGTCGGCGTAGGCGCTCATCGAGCCCGAGACGTCGATGAGCAGCACGACGCGCCGGGGCCGGTCGGCGCGGCGGCGCCAGGTGACCTCGCCGGGCTCGCCCATGCGGCGCAGGATGGAGCGCAGCGTGCGGCGGGCGTCGACCTGGCCGCGGCGGGCCCTGGTGTGCCGGTGGGCCCTGCGGCGGGGTGCGCGGGGGCGCAGGGCCGCGAACATCCGCACGAGCTCCTCGCGGTCACGGCGGTCGAGCGTGGCGACGTCGCGGTGGCGCAGGATCTCGGTCGAACTGGCCTGCGCGGCAACGGTGTCCGGGTCGTCCTGGGCTGAGTTGGCTGCGCCGGCCGAGTCGTTCAGCCCGGCCTGGCTGGTCACCTGCTGCAGCGGCGGCCGGTTCTTCATGCCCGCACGCTGCCCGCTGAACCACGCGTGGAAGACGAGGTCGTAGCGCTCGAGGTCGGCCGGTGACCCGCACAGGGTCGCCCGCCCTGCGTGGTAGACGCCGACCTGGTCCTCGAGCCCCAGCGCGGCCACGGCCTCGAGGAAGGTTCGCTCGCGGTCGGCCGTCACCGCGACCCCGGCAGCTCGCAGCGCCCGGGCGAAGCCGAGCAGGATCTCCTCCGGCGGGCGGGTGGGCGCCGCGTCTTGCGCGTCGGTGCGGACGGCATCCGAACCCGGGCGGACGGCATCCGAACTCATGTCGTGAGCATGATGTCGAGGGCGCGGCGGACGCGTTCGGCGTCCTCGCGGTACTTCACCGCGACGCCCAGGGTGGCCGCCGCCGTCGCGGTGTCGAGCTCGCGCGTGCCGAGCTCGTTCAGCGCGCGCGCCCAGTCGAGGGTCTCGGCGACGCCGGGGGGCTTGAGCAGCTCGCGATCGGTGCGGATGCCGTGGACGAGTCGCACGACCTGGTCGGCGAGCGCCTCGGGCACCTCGGGGGCGCGGCTGCGCACGATCGCGAGCTCACGCGCGATGCCGGGGTGCTCGAGCCAGTGGTAGAGGCAGCGGCGCTTGAGGGCGTCGTGCAGCTCGCGGGTGCGGTTGGAGGTGAGGATGACGACCGGCGGGACGGATGCCGTGACCGTGCCGAGTTCGGGGATGGTCACCTGCCACGTCGAGAGCACCTCGAGCAGGAACGCCTCGAACTCGTCGTCGGCCCGGTCGATCTCGTCGATGAGCAGCACCGCCGGGGACTCGCGCAGGGCTCGCAGGACCGGGCGGGCGAGCAGGAAGCGCTCGTCGAACAGCCCTTCCTCGACCTCACGGACGTCTCTGGGGGCGTCCTCGACGGCTTCGAGCGCGCGCACGTGGAGGATCTGGCGGGGGAAGTCCCAGTCGTAGAGGGCCTGCGTGGCGTCGATGCCCTCGTAGCACTGGAGGCGGATGAGGGGCAGGTCCATGGCCTGCGCCAGGGCCTCGGCCAGGGCGGTCTTGCCGGTGCCGGGCTCGCCCTCCATGAGCAGCGGCCGGCCGAGGCGCAGCGCCAGCCAGGTGACGGTGGCCAGGGCCTCGTCGGTGAGGTACCCCGTCGCGCCGAGTGCGCCCTCGAGGTCGGCTGCCGAGTCGAACGTCGTGCGGGGGTCCATGGCGCCAGCATCCCTGACGCGCCGCCCGATCGGAAGCACTCCCCTCCCCGAACTCGGCCTTATCCGGGCAAGGTTCCTCCGAGCTTTCCCTCGAACTTGGGTGAAAATCGTCGTCTGGGCGGGTGGTCAGAGCAGGTGGGCCACGGCGGCGAGCAGTTCACCGACGGCCAGTGCCCCGACCAGGGCCGCGACGACGGCGGGCAGGCGGCCGTCGGCGAGCACCGAGAAACCGGGCTCGCCGGGGTGGGCTCGGGCCAGCCGGCGGGTGCGCAGCGCCGCGATGATCACCCAGCCCGCGAGGGCAGCAGCCAGCGCTGTGGGGACGACGACGGCCGGGCCGAGGGCGTCGAGGGTGAGGCGGCCGATCGTCAGGGCTCCGATGAGCAGCGCCAGCCCGGTGCGGCGCCACGCCAAGGTGGTGCGTTCCTGCGGGGCAGCCGGATCACCCACGGGCTGGCTCACCACCCGGAGCCCACCACTGGGACAGATCCGACCACTTGGTCAGATGCGTCTCAGGCACCGGTCACGCTCGTGACGCCGAGGACCACCGCGGTGACGGCCACGGCCACGAGCACGACGACCATCGCGGGGTTCGCCGGCAGTGGCTTGCCCTGGCGCATCGCCCGCTCGGTGCCCACCCACCCGCGCCAGGCGGCGAAGGCGGTGAGCAGGGCGGCGAGGGCCAGCCCGGC
>NZ_DAORSO010000177.1:0-2323 GCF_035443565.1 Ornithinibacter sp.
CCCACCGCACGGGTCACGTGATCGACGCCCGGTAGATGCTCTCGATCGACGCGTCGAGCGCGGCGTCGAAGTCGGCCTGGCCCTGCTGGGCCGTGAGGCCCTGGGTCAGGGCCCGGGAGAAGCTCGCGATGACGCCGTGGTTGCGGGCCAGCCGCTCGGTGGCCTCGTCGCGCGTGTACCCGCCGGAGAGGGCGGCGACGCGCAGCACGTTCGGGTGCGCCACGAGGTCGGCGTACAGGTCGTCCTCCTCGGGCAGGGTGAGCTTGAGCATGACCTGCTGGTCGGCATCCAGTGCACCGATCTCGTCCACCAGGGCCGCGTGGAGCAGGGCTTCGGCCGCAGCCTTCTGTGGGCTGGCGATGTCGACCTCGGGTTCGATGATCGGGACGAGCCCCGCGGCGAGGATCGAGCGACCGACCTCGAACTGCTGGGCCACGACCGCGGTCACACCGCGCTCGTTCGCCCACGCGATGACCGAGCGCATCTTGGTCCCGAACACGCCGTGTCCCACCGCCCGTGCGAGCACGGCATCCAGGCCTGGCATCGGCTTCATCAGCCGCACCCCGTCGGCCTCGTCGGCCAGGCCCCGGTCCACCTTGAGGAAGGGCACGACGTGCTTGTCCTGCCACAGGTACTCAGCCGACCCCTTGCCGAGGATCTCGCGGTCCATCGTCATCTCGAAGAGGATCGCGCCGAGGATCCGCTCCCCGGTGAAGGCGGGACTGGTGATGATGCGGGTGCGCATCGCGTGGACGAGGTCGAACATCTCTGCTTCGGTGGCGTACGCCGTGTCGTCGATGCCGTAGAGCCGCAGGGCCTTCGGCGTGCTGCCGCCGCTCTGGTCCAACGCGGCGATGAAACCACGTGCGGTGCGGATCCGGTCGAGCTGGTCGGTGTTCACGGGCGCCACTTCCTCGGGTCACCTCCGTCCTACGCCGCCGTCAGGGCCGCGTCAAGGGCTCCGGGGGAGCGACCCGTCACACCCGAACCGTGTGGGGTGCCGGGATCACTGGGGCCGGCGATAGGGTGTCGCCCACCGACCAGGAGGACCCATGCGCCGCAGCACCCACATCTCCCGATCCCTCGCCGTCACGGCCCTCCTCGGCGCCGGCCTGGTGCTCGGCGGGTGCGGGAGCGAGTCCGTCGACCTCGCCGGTCGCTCGTTCACCTCCACCGAGGTGCGGGGCCACGACCTCGTCGAGGGCAGCAAGGTCGCGCTGTCCTTCGAGGACGGCCGCATCTCCGCGAACGCCGGGTGCAACACCATGAACGGAGCCGCGACCTGGGACGGCGACACCCTCCAGGTCGCCGGGCCGCTGGCGATGACGATGATGGCCTGCGACGAGGCACTCATGGACCAGGACCAGTGGCTCAGCGAGTTCCTCACCTCCTCGCCGGCACTCGCGGTCGACGGCGAGACGCTGACCCTGGGTGACGACACCACCGGCATCACGCTGTCCGAGAACTAGGCCCCTCCCGGTCCGCCAGCGCCGACGCGGCGGTCAGCCCGAGCAGCACGCCGAGGGCGATGGCGACCATCGTCGCGCCCGCCGTCGTCAGCGACGCCGCGCCGTAGACGCGGTCCTCGCCGAGGTACTTCGTGATCCCCAGCAGGCCGAGCGCGCCCGGGACGAGCAGCCAGAACGCGGGCATGAAGGACACCAAAGCCGGTGGACCGCTCGGATGCCGCGCGGCCCAGACCGCGACCGGGGTCATCACGAGCGCCCCGACGAACGCGGACAGCACCCCGCCGAGGACGAGCCCGCCGAGGAGGAGCCCGCTGAGCACCTGCGCGGCGTACGCGACGTAGAGGACGAGGATGATCCATGCGGCGGACCGCGGCCGGGCGCACTCGTGCACCACCACGCCGACCCCGAACAGGACCACGCCGATCCACGGTGCCCAGGCCGGCACCGGATCCGCCGCCAGCTGGGTGACCGACACGGTGGGCACCCCCGCGACGGCGGCAGCACCGACGATTCCCGCCGCGAGCAGGACCAGCCTCATCACCCCCGCGCTGAGGCGGCCCGACCCGGAGATCATCTGCCCGGTCGACAGCTCGATGACCGCGGTCGTCAGCAGCGCCCCGGGCAGGAAGATCACGAGAGGGGCGATGAGTGGGGTCGTCACCGAGAGCTCGGGGAGCACGTCGACGAGCAGGAAGACCGCCAGGGCCACGCCGAAGGCAGCGGCCACCGGAAGGAACACCCCGAAGGATGGGGCGAACCGTCGCACCGCGACCTCGACGACTCCCACGAGCAGGCCGAGACCGGTCGCCACCGCGACGTCGACCCAGCTCCCGCGCAGGATGAGGGCGATCCCG
>NZ_DAORSO010000177.1:2423-4034 GCF_035443565.1 Ornithinibacter sp.
GCGGGCGCCCACCGGCGGAGGCCACTGCCGTGTGCGTGGACGTGGACCCGGGCACCGACACGAACAGCGCCGTGGCCAGGACGACGACCTCGGTGCAGACGGCGCCCAGTGCGAGCGCCACCCGCTCGAGGCTGGCACGCACGTGCGTCACCGGGTCGCCGGCATCGACCATCGCCTCGCCGAGGGCGACGAGGAAGTCGGCGACGTCGGTCTCGGCGGCCGGGTCGGGGGCCGCCCGGCTCACGTCATGAACCGTCGGTGGGGACGGTGAACGAGGCCGCGAACTCGACGAGCAGGCGGGACCCGAAACCGGTGGGGCCCTTCTGCACCCAGCGCCGCGAGGACTCCGCCTGGCCCGTGCCGGCGATGTCGATGTGCGCCCACGGGGTGCCGTCGACGAACTCCTCGAGGAACAGGCCCGCGGTGATCGACCCGGCGTTCGGCCCACCGAGGTTGGTCATGTCCGCGATCGTGGAGTCGAGCTGCGACCTGTACGACTTGATGAGCGGCAGCTCCCAGGCCGGCTCGTCGGCCCGCTCGCCCGCGGCCCGGACCTGCGCGACGACGGCGGGGTGGTTGCCCATGACCCCGGCGACCTCGGTGCCGAAGGTGCGCAGGCAGGCCCCGGTCAGGGTGGCGATGTCGACGATGACGTCCGCCTCGTCCTCCACGGCCAGGGAGAGCCCGTCCATCATCACGAGGCGTCCTTCGGCATCGGTGTTCTTCACCTCGACGGTCTTGCCGTTGCGGGCGGTGAGCACGTCACCGAGCTGCATGGCCGAGCCGGACGGCATGTTGTCAGTGCACATGAGGTATGCCGTGACGCGGGCCCGGCAGCCCACCTCGCGCAGGGCGGTCATCGCCGCGAGGATGGCGGCCGCCCCGGTCATGTCGTTCTTCATCTGCGAGTGCGACTCGTCGCTCGGCTTGAGGTTGATGCCGCCGGAGTCGTACATGATGCCCTTGCCGACCAGGGCCAGGTGCCCCGTGGGCTCGCCCTCGGGCTGGTAGCGCATCACGATCATGCGGGGTGGCTCGACGCTGCCGCGGTTGACTCCGAGCAGGCCACCGCAGCCCATCTCGGTGAGTTGTTCCTTGTCGAACACCTCGACCTCGAGCCCGGCGTCGGGCCCGAGCTCGACGGCGAGGTCAGCCATGGCGGTCGCGGTGAGCATCCCGGCAGGGCTGGTGGACAGGTCCCGGCTGAGCATGCCGACCCTGGCCATGAGGCGGCCTCGGGCGGCGCCCTCCTCGACCGCGGCCCGCTCGCCCTCGGGTGCCACGAGGGTCAGGGAGGCGACCTCGGCCGTCTCCGGCTCGGTGCTGCGCAGGCTGAAGCGGTAGCGCGCGAGCAGCACGCCCTCGACGATGGCGGCGGCGGACTCGGCGGTCGTCATCCGCGACGAGCGCGGCACGCGGGTCGCGAGGTGGCCGTCGAAGGGCACCGCGTTCGCGAAGGCCGCCGCGGCGTCGCGCACGGTGGCGGCCGTCAGGGAGGCCACGTCACCGACGCCTACGGCCACGAGCACCGGTGCGCCGGAGGCGGGGAACGCGAGCGCGGACCCGACCGTGGGACGGAAACCCGCGCGCCCCAGGCCGGCGAGGTCGACG
>NZ_DAORSO010000178.1:0-3995 GCF_035443565.1 Ornithinibacter sp.
CTCGCGGGCAGCCATCGCCAGCCGGATGCCGGCCGGTCCCGTCGCGCGGCTGGCCACCTCGAGCACGGCACGGGTCTGGATGCCGACGTCCGACGCGCCACCGGTGAGCCAGCCCTCGAACGCGGCGGCGACGGCATCCAGGGCGGTGGTTGAGGTGAGGTCGGCTCCGGTGGCGGCGACGCGGGCGATGCAGACGGACATCTGGGTGTCGTCGCTCCACTCACCGGGGGCGAGGTCGCCGAGGCCGCCGCCGATCATCTCGGGCTCTCCCGGTGGGGGAGTGGCGAACTCGTACGGGACGCCGAGGGCGTCACCGACCGCCTGGGCGAGCAGGACGCCGCTGGCGCGGTCGGCCTGCTCCGGGGTCAGTGTCATCGCTCTGGTCGTCGGCGTCGGCTCACCCGTGGTCACGGTGACCAGCGTGTCCGCCTCGCGGGAAATGTCAACCTGTCGACGGGTGTGGCGAACCACGCCGTCGGCGCGCGCGAGCGGCTGCTTTGCGCCATGCTGGAACTGCGCCGCGGCGCCGTGGTGGTGGTGTCGGCGCGCGCGGGTCACCCGAGGCCAGCGCAGGCGAACGTGTCACCCGTAGGCGGTCACCGATGCTCACCGTTCATGTCGTCACCAGCATGCGGCGCCTCGTGGCGCTGTCCGTCGCCTGCGTCGTGGTCGTGCTCGCCCTCGGCGGGGCCGGGTCGGCGCAGGCCCGCAGCGTCGGTGCGCTGCAGGTGGGGACGCCAACGGTGGATGACGCGTCGTGCGTCGCCGCGGTGCTGCTGGTCCGCGACGGGTTCCCACGCCGTGCCCTGGCGCTCGTAGAGACGGCTTCGCAGCCGGCGACTGCTCCGCCGTGCGCGAGTGTCGTGGCCGATGCCCAGGCGGCGGCGCAGGTTGCCTCGCTCAAGGCGCAGGCCGCCGCGGAACTCGCCGAGGGGGAGGAGTGGGACAAGGTCACCGAGGCGGCCGCCGCCGCCCTGGAGCTCGATCGCGACAACGCCGCCGCCGCGGAGCTGCAGGTGCAGGCCCAGAAGGCGATCGCCGCCGGGGAGGCCGACGAGGCCGCGGCGACGGAGAAGGCCAAGTCCTCGGTCGAGCAGCTCGTGGACCAGTGGAAGGTCCTGCTCAAGAAGCAGCTCACGCCGCTGGGCTCCCTGCTCCTGCCCCTCGTCGGGATGCTGCTCCTGCTTGTGATCCTGGCCAGGCTCGTCGTCCTCGTCGTGCGTGAGTGGCCGGAGCCGGAGTCGCCACCGACAGGCAGCAGGGAGCGGGACCTGTTCCGCCCACTCATCCTGGTCGGGGGCGTGGTGTCCGTGGCCGGCGCGAGCTTCGTGGCGTCGGTGGCCCTCAGCGACACCTACTCCGCGCCGGTGTCCAGGCCGATGGTGGGGTGGGCGGTGGTCGTGGCGTTCCTCGCCTCGGCTCCGGTCGTCGCCGCCGCGCTCCAGATGAAGGCGCAGCGGGAGGCGCCGCCGGAGGCGCAACGGGAAGCACAGCCCGAGGCGCCGCCACAGGCACCGCCGGAGGAGCCGCGGAAGGCACGAGCCGAGGACACCATGCCCCGGCAGCCGAAGGTCGCGGGTGTCGTGGCCGTGGGGGTGGCGGCCGTCGGGTTGGCCCTGCTCGGTGCCCTGGTGCGCGGGCTCGAGGGCACCGACGTGACCCGCGAGGCCGAGCTCGCGTGGGCGCTGGGGCTCGCGGGGCTTCTGGCGGTGCAGGGCGTCTGGCTGCTGGCGTGGTGGCTGGCGACCCGCATCCGACTGGACGTCAAGGCGTCCTCCGAGGCCGAGATCGGCACTCTGGCAGCACTGCTGAGCGAGCTCGGCGCCGAGAAGCCGAAGGGCCTCGAGGTCCCGCGCGGAGCAGATGTCACCGCCCTCGACGGTGCCCTCGCAGCCCTGCCTGACAACCCCGTGCTCAAGGTCCTCAAGGACATCCTTCGCAGCATCTCCGGGGTGACGCCCTGGACGGCCACGATCGAGGGCGACGCGAAGGCCCGCGTCGTCACCGTGGTGCGCAACGGCCGGACGGTCGGCTCGGCCATCATCGACCCGCAGCGCATGCGCCTCGTTCCGTCGACCGACGCCTCCGGTGACGGCGGCAGCGAGGCGGCCACGACTGCATCCTCGACGACATCGAGCGAGACCGATGCCCCGGACCACACGCTGAAGATGGCTGCGGCCTTCGTGCTGATGACGATGGCTGAGGCTCACCCGGTGATCCGTCGTGGGCTCGCGGGTGCCGTCACCTGGACGAGCCTGGGGTACCACTACGTCGCGACGACCTTCCCCCCCGGCGACGCCGAGGCGCAGCGGCTGCTGGCACGTGCGCTGGACGAGGACCCTGAGAACCGCGCCGCCCGGCTGGCCTTCCGGCACGCCGTCGACCGCGAGTCGGTCGATTGCGACTCCCTCAGCCGGTACGCGACGTTCCTCGAGTCCTTCGTCGCGGACCTGAACGAGAAGAGCTCGATGTTCGACATCGAGACCCTGAAGCTCAGGGCGACATACACCCGCGCGATCATCGAGGTCAACGCGATCTACGCCCACGAGAACGGCAAACACGGCGCCGACGAGGGGACCTGCTCGTTCAACCTGGCCGCCCACCGAGGGGCCGCGCGGGCGGCCCTGGAGTCACTCGACACACTCACGAGACGGGCCGTTCACGATCCGCTGAGGGCGTTCAAGAGCCAGTTCAGCGATGACGTGGCGGGTCTGCGGCTCCTCGTCGGCCTCGACGCGGGGGATCCCAAACCCAACTCCCCGACCGGCATGTACAACCTCGGATGCACCTACGCGTCACGCGGCGACGTCGATTGGCCCTTGGCGGCTGCTGCTCCCGCTGCGCAGCCCAGCGACCGCATCCCGGACGACGAGCTCGCGCGCGGGTGGCTGGACCTGGCGTCCCAGGATCCGCGGAAGAAGGAGTGGCTCACCAAGGACCCCCAGCTCGAGGGCTTCCGCAAGCGCGTCACCTACCGCACCGGCTATCTCGCCGACCCGCGGACCGACTTCTTCACGCTGTCGACCGTCAAGCCGTTGGCCAAGCCCCTGCGCTCGGCCGGGTTCGGTGACGTCTCCCTGATCGCCCAGGCGAACCCGGTCGCCCTGGGCAGCCTGCTCCCCGCGGACCCGACCGTCAGCGCGCAGCTGGTCGAGCTGGCCCAGCTGCGGCTGGGGCTGGGCCAGTTCACGCCTGTCCGGTCTCAGCCCGACCCGGCGGTGGTCGACCCGTTGGGGCTCGACCCGGTGGTTGCCCAGATGGTCGAGTGGCTGAACACCAGGCTGGATGCCGTGTCGCCCCCCAGCGCGAACGACCCGTCCGCGCTGGCGTGGGTCGTGGACCTCGTGTCCCAGCTTGGCCAGGACGCCAGCCCATTCCCGCCTGCGCCCCCGACTGGGGCTGCCGACGAGGCGCCAGCGACCCCCTTGGACGCGTGGGCGATCGAGATCCTGGACCAGCTGACGAGCCGGGGGCTCGCCCGACGGGCCTCGCTGGTGGCCTTGGCCCCGGGTGAGGGGACAGCACTCGCCAAGAAGGTGGTCACGGCGCTGATGAAGACCCACAAGCCGACGTCGGGGCCCAATCTGGCCGCCGGCGAAGCCGACTTCGTCACCCACCTGGCGGCGTGGATGCAGCGTCCGTCCTGACCACCGCCCCACGCCCCGACGCGGGCTGGAGGGAGGCAGATAGCCTCGGGCGATGACGACGTCGCTGCGCATCCCCGGGCTGGTGCTGACCGATCACGTGCTCACCCTGCCGCTCGACCACGACTCCCCGGATGCCGGGAGCATCGAGGTCTTCGCGCGCGAGGTCGCCGCCCCGGACGGGCTGGATCGGCCGTTCCTGGTGTTCCTCCAGGGTGGGCCGGGGCAGGAGGCACCGAGGCCCACGAACCGGCCTGGATCTCCCCCGTGGCTGGCCCGGGCGCTGCGCGACTACCGGGTGCTGATGCTCGACCAGCGCGGTACTGGGAGGTCCACGCCCTACGGCGTCGG
>NZ_DAORSO010000179.1:0-3929 GCF_035443565.1 Ornithinibacter sp.
GTGGCCGAGATCCGCTCTGCGCGACTCGCCGACATCGCCGCCCAGGCCGACGTCAGCGAGGCGACGGTCAGCCGCGTGCTGAACGACCGTCCCGGGGTGGCCGACTCCACCCGGCGCGCCGTGCTCACCGCCATCGACGTGCTCGGTTACGACCGCCCGGCCAGGCTGCGGCCGAAGTCGGCGCTGCTCGTCGGGCTCGTCATGCCCGAACTGGTCAACCCCATCTTCCCCGCGTTCGCCCAGGTCATCGAGACCGCGCTCGCCGCCGAGGGGTTCACCCCGGTGCTGTGCACCCAGACCCCCGGCGGGGTACACGAGGACGACTACGTGCAGATGCTCATCGACCGCGGCGTCTCCGGCATCATCTTCCTGTCCGGGCAGCACGCCGACGCGACCTCGGACCCCGCCCGCTACCAGGCCCTGCGCGAGCGTGGCCTGCCGATCGTGCTCGTCAACGGGTGGCTCCAGGGCATCGACGCCCCCTTCGTCTCCAACGACGACGTCGCCTCGATGGACCTCGCCGTGAGCCACCTCGCCCAGCTCGGGCACACCGAGATCGGCCTGGCCCTGGGGCCCGAGCGCTACACCCCCGTGATCCGCAAGGTGCAGGGGTTCGCCGCCGCCATGCACCAGCACCTCGGCGTCGAACAGGCGCACCTCGAGCAGCTGATCACCCACACGGTCTTCAGCCTCGAAGGGGGTGCGGCCGCGGCCGGTCGCCTCATCACCCGCGGTGCGACGGCCGTCATCTGCGGCTCCGACCTCATGGCCCTCGGAGCGATCCGCCAGGCGCGGTCCATGGGGCGCAGCGTGCCGGCCGACTTCTCGGTGGTCGGCTACGACGACTCCACGATGATGGCGTTCACCGACCCCCCGCTGACGACGATCCGCCAGTCCGTCGACGCCATGGGGGATGCCGCCGTGCGAGCGCTGCTCGACGACATCGCCGGGGAGGGACCCCCGTGCGCCGAGTACGTCTTTCGCCCTGAACTCGTGGTGCGCGGGTCGACGGGCGCGGCACCGCCGCACGGCTGACGGCATCCGGATGCCGTTCGCGTCGTTGCGCTGTGCGCGTTCGGTGTCATGGGCGTCGCCACTTCGGAATCAGTGGTCCGTCACGCGGTCAAGCACTGGCGCGTCGCCCCCGCGCGCACCTATCGTCGGCTCATGAGGATCTCGGACGTGGTCAGGCTCAAGGGTGGAGACGTCATCACGGTGCGTTCGGACGCCTCCGTGACCGAGTTGCTGGCGCTGCTCTCGGAGCACCGAATCGGTGCCGTCGTCGTCAGCGACGACGGTGAGACGGTGCACGGCATCGTCAGTGAGCGCGACATCGTGCGGCACCTGCACACCGACGGTGCGGCACTGCTCGACGCCCCGGTGCACCAGATCATGACGGCCGAGGTGCACACCTGCGTGCCCGAGGACAGCCTCGACGACCTCGAGTCGGCGATGACGGAGAAGCGGTTCCGCCACGTGCCGGTGCTCTCCGACGGCAAGCTCGTCGCGATCGTCAGCATCGGCGACGTCGTGAAGAACCGGATCGATGACCTCCAGGCCGAGCGCGACCAGCTGCGCACCTACATCCAGTCCTGACGCCGCCGGGTGCACCGGGTCGCGCATGCAGCGCAGACCCAGACTGAGCGCCTACCGTGGTCCCCATGACCGCCGACGCGATCGCCGACGGCCCCGTGCCCGACGATGCCGAAGAGCTCGAGGAACCCCGCGAACACACGCGCCTCGGGCAGTACCGCCTTGTCCAGCGCATCGGTGAGGGCGGGATGGGCGTGGTGCACCTCGCCCTGGACCGGCACGGTCGAGCGGTCGCCCTGAAGGTGCTGCGACCGCACATCGCCCTCGACCCGGATGCGCGGACCCGGCTCGCTCGGGAGGTCACCTCGCTCACCCGGGTGAGCAGCCCGTACGTCGCCCCGATCATCGACGCCGACGTCGAGGGCCCGCGGCCCTACATCGTGACGCGCTACGTCCCCGGCCCCTCGCTCGACGAGCAGGTCGCCGATCGGGGGCTCCTGCCACCGGCCGAGCTGCACCGCGTGGCCCACGGCCTCGCCGAGGCCCTCGACGCCATCCACGGCGCGGGCGTCATCCACCGTGACGTCAAGCCGGCGAACGTCCTCCTCGTCGACGGCGAACCCGTGCTCATCGACTTCGGCATCGCCCACGTCGCCGACGACGTCCGACTCACGATGGCTGGGTTGGTCATGGGAACGCCCGGCTACCTCGCCCCCGAGGTCATCAGCGGCCAGGACGTCACCGCAGCCACCGACTGGTGGGGGTGGGCCGCGACGACCGCCTTCGCCGCGGGCGGGGTGCCGCCGTTCGGCCGTGGGGCCATGAGCGCCGTGCTGGCCCGGGTGGCCCAGGGGGAGCCCGACCTGCGTGCCGTCGACCCGCGCATCGAACCCCTGCTCTACGCGGCGCTCGCGCCCGACCCGGCCCAGCGCCCGCACCACCACGAGGTCGTCGCGGCGCTCGAGAGCTACGCCCACGGCGCCCCGGCGACGGCGGCCATCGAGGTGCGCCGCGTGCGCCCGCAGACGCAGGTGCTCGCCATCGCCCCGACGAGCGTCATGCAGCCGGCGCCTCCCGCTGCGCCCGCGCCCGCGCCCGTGCCGCCACGGCCTCCCGCTGCGCCCGTGCTCGCACCGCCACCGCCGCAGTGGGCGTCCGCGCCGGTTCCCGCGCCGCCACCGCGGCAGTGGGCGCCCGCGCCGGTTCCTGCGCCGGTGCCCGCGCCGATGCAACCTCAGCCCGGCTACCGCCAGCACCTCCCTGCGCCAGCCCCGGTGCCGGGCCAGGTGGCTGGCCCGGTCCCGGAATCGGAGTCGGACTGGGATGCCGCTCGGCAGGGTCTGGGTCCCTACGCGGACCCCCGGATCGGTCGCCCGAGCCGGGCGGGCACCCTGCTCGCCCTGCTGGCGCTGCTCGGGGCGGTGTCGGCGGCCGCCCCGGTGGTGGCCGCGATGGCCCTGCTCGGCTGGATCGCTCTCGCGCGCACGGCTGACCGCTCGGTGACCTCCCTCGTCATGCGCCGTCACGAACGTGGAGCCCGCGGAAGCGATGTCGCCGTGGCCGTCGCGAGCAGCCCGTGGCACCTGGTCGTCGGCACGCTGGGTGCCCTGCTCACCGCGGTGCTCCCGCTGTTCGTGGGGCTGTGTGCCCTCTTCGCGACGGCGCTCGTGCTCGGGGTCGCGACCGGGGCCGATGTCAGCACGGGCCAGACCGTCCCCCTGGTGGCGGGCGGCGTCTTCGCGGGGCTCACGGCCTGGTGGGGGCCGGGCGGCGCCAGCCTCCGGCGGGGCAGCCGCAGCATCGTGCGCGGCATCTCGCCCGGGGAGACGATGCGTCAGGTCGTGGCGGCAGTCCTGCTCGTGGCCGCGGCCGGCATCCTCGCCGTGACGGTGACGGGTGACGGCGCGACCTGGTGGCCGCGCACCACCGCTCCCTCGTGGGTCGACACGGCGGTTCCGGCGCCGTGACGCCCGCGACGACGACGGTGACGCGATGACGACGCCCCCCAAACGGCATCCGGCCAGGGTGCCGGGCTGGCGTCGCGGCGGCTTTTTGGTGGGCGAGGAGCCGACCGAACCGATGCCGATGAACGACCTGCTGCGCGGAACGCCGTACCGCGACATCCGGGTCCCCGGTGAGGCGGCCGAGGACGCACAGGTCAGGCGCGCGCTCGACCTCGCCGCGCGGGTCGGCGAACTCATGCTGCGCTGTGGTGCGGGCGCCCCACAGGTCGTGGGCAGCGTCGCGGCGGTGGCGGCCGCGGCGGGCGTCGACGTCATCGAGGTCGACATCACCTTGCAGTCCCTGCTCGTCCAGGCCAGCAGCTCGAGCGGGCGACCGCACACCCTGCTGCGCGTCGTGCGGCGCACCCGGCACGACTACGCGCGCCTGGCCGC
>NZ_DAORSO010000180.1:0-3915 GCF_035443565.1 Ornithinibacter sp.
GGGCCACGAGGCCCGTCAGGACCAGGGCGACGGTGCTCATGCCCTGATGTCTACCCCATCCGCGCACCCACGCGCGTCAGCATCCTCATACCCGCGCACGTCGAGAGGAGGCAACACGCAGGGTGGATCCGCCCGCGGCATCCCTGCGTGTTGCCTCCTCTCGAGTTCGCGCGATTGCGCGACAGAGGTCAGGGGGTCAGCAGGATCTTGCCGATGTGGGCGCTCGCCTCGAGCTCGCGGTGCGCGGCCGCGGCATCAGCGAGTGGATGCCGCGACATCACCACCGGGCGCACCTCACCTGCCTCGATGAGCGGCCACACGTGCTCGCGCACGGCCGCGACGATCGTGGCCTTCTCGCCGAGGGGCCTGGCCCGCAGCGAGGTCGCGATGACCGCGGCCCGCTTGCGCAGCAGCACGCCGAGGTCGAGTTCTGCGCGAGTGCCGCCCTGCATCCCGATGACCACGAGCCGGCCACCCGTGGCGAGCACCGAGACGTTGCGGGCCAGGTACTTGGCCCCCATGTTGTCGAGGACGACGTCGGCGCCCGCTCCGTCCGTCGCGGCCATCACCCGGTCGACGAAGTCCTCCTCGCGGTAGTTGACGAGCACCTCGGCGCCGAGGTCGGCGCAGGCCGCCAGCTTCTCCGGCGACCCGGCCGTGACGGCCACGACGGCGCCGATCGCCCGACCGAGCTGGATGGCCATCGTCCCGATTCCCGAGGAGCCACCGTGCACGAGCAGGGTCTCGCCGGGCTGGAGGTTGGCGGTGAGGAACACGTTGGACCACACGGTGCACGTGACCTCGGGAAGCGCCGCCGCCTCGATGAGCGAGACCCCGGTCGGCACCGGCAACAGCTGACCAGCGGGCACGCGCACCAGCTCGGCGTACCCCCCGCCCGAGAGCAGCGCACAGACCTCGTCGCCGACCGACCAGCCCTCGACCCCGTCGCCCAGGGCCTCGATCGTGCCGCTGACCTCGAGCCCGGGCACGTCGGATTCGCCGGGCGGCGGGGGGTAGTGGCCCTGCCGTTGCAGCACGTCGGCACGGTTGACCCCGGCGGCGGCGACCCGCACCAGGACCTCGCCGGTGGCGGGCTCGGGGTCGGGCACCTCGCTGAGCACCAGGGCCTCGGGGCCGCCGAACTCGGGGATCGTGATCGCCTTCATGCCTTCAACCTATGCCGTGGCGCGCCCGACGCCGGCTCCGCTGGAGAGGGCGATGGCTCCATCAGGCCATTGCCTCCCACCCGCCGGCCGCGGACCATGGGAGCACCCTCGATGACCTGGGAGGTATGACATGCGCGACGTCCGGTGCTTGGCGGGTCTGCGCCAGTGGGTGCACCACGTGAACCGCGAGAAGAGCGGCAAGGGAGGCGGATTCGACCTGTGCTCACGGTGTGGCCGGGAGAAGAAGGACTATGACGGCAGCGGCAACCCGTCGTTCAAGGGCCCGCTCATCGGCTGACGCGGGGCTCGGTGGGCCGTCCCTCACCGGCCTCGACGAGCGGCCAGACGTGCTCGCGCACGGCCGCCACGCTCGACGCCTTCTCGGCAGCGGTTCGCACCGTCGTGCCCAGTCGCCCTCAGCCGAGGTCGAACGCGTACAGTCGGTTCTTCGCGGTGCCGAAGCCGAAGTTGCTGTACCCGGTGCCCCAGTAGACCGACCCGTTGGAGATCGCGGCCCCGGACAGGCACGAGCCGCCGCTCTCGAACTCCCAGAGCACCTCGCCGGTCGCGGCGTCGAGGGCGTACATCCACCCGGAGGGGTCGAGGGAGCAGCCGAAGACCACACCGTTGGCGGTGGTCACCGGGCCCGAGGTGGCGCCACCGTGGGGTGGCCTGGTCTCCCAGATCAGCTGGCCCGTTCCGGCGTCGAGGGCGCTCCAGACCCCCGTGGTCGCTCCTCCGGGACCGGGCCACGGGATGCCGTTGCTGTTGGCGTTGGCCGTGTAGACCCGCCGGCCGTCGACCGCCGAGCCCCACTGGAGGCCTCCGGCGGTCCCACCGGGCCCGGCCTGGGTGACCCACTTCTTCGCGCCGGTGTCGGGGTCGAGCGCCCAGTACTGGCCGCTCTTCTGGCCGGCGCCGACGAACTGGCTGCCCTTGGCGGGGCCGCTCTTGACCGTGTACAGCGCGGGCGCCTGACCGAAGTCGAAGTCCGGGCCGGACGGCTCGGGGCAGTTCGCGCCGTCGCCGATGAAGGGGATGCAGTCCACCGTCCACGCGTCGAAGTCGAGGGCGCGGGTGGCCCACTTCACGGCCCCGGTGCGCATGTCGAGCGAGAGGATCGAGTCGAAGTGGTTGTCCGCCGGCAGGCACGCCTGCTTCTGCCCGGTGGTCGTCGCGGCGTCGACGCAGACCAGGGCCTCGGGCGGCGCGTCGTAGTTGTTGCCCGTCGCGACGTAGACCGAGCCGCGCTTGGTGTCGATCGCCGGCGAGCTGCCCCAGACCGCATTGCCGGGGTAATCGGCCGGGGTCATCAGGGTCTTCCACAGCAGCTTGCCCGTCTCGAGGTCGAGGGCTGCCACCGCTCCCCGGAACGTGCAGCAGTCCTAGCCGGGGACGACCGCCGACAGCAGCTCCTCCTGCGACGCGGTGCCGACGTAGACCACGCCGTCGAAGACGGTGGCCGACTGGGTGATGATCGCCGCCGGGTGGTCGTCCAGCTGGGTCTTCCAGAGCAGGTCGCCGGTGTTCTTGTCGACCGCGAAGACCATGCCGCCGCCGCCGAAGGGTCCCTGGTTGCCGAGCACGAGGCGGTCCTGCGTGACGGCCGGGGTCACCCGGGCCTTGTCGTTGGGCACGCCCGTGTACGAGGAGATGGTCCGCTGCCAGTCCACGGAGCCACTGCGCCGGTCCACGGCGTAGAGGTTCCCGGCCCAGTCGGGGGCGTACACCCGCTGGCCGTCCACCGCCGGGGTCGCGGACACGTCACCCCCGGTGACCAGGTGCCACCGCTCGGTGAGGTTGCCCACGGTGGCGGGCGAGATCTTGCTCTCGCTCGCCTGCGACCGGGTGTTCTGCCGGTCGCCGCCGGCGGACGTCCAGCCGTTGCCGCCGGGCGCCGCCATCGCCTGGCCCGCGAGCAGGAGCGAGCCGATCGCTCCCACCACGGCCACGTACCGCATCCGCCGTCGCCATGTCGTCGCCATGTCGGTTCCTCTCCAGAAGGGGCTGGCCCGGGCGTCGCGCGGGGACCACCCATCACCGTATGGCGGGCGTCACACCGCCTACATGGCTCGATCGGGTGGTTGGCGCCCGGGAGGCGACCCTCAGCGGGCCGCGCGACCGAGCCGGGCGCTCAGGGTGTCCGCGGCGCGGCGGACCGCGGCGACGAGCCGGTCGCGAGCGGCGGCGTCGACGTCGGCCTGCGGGTAGGTCACCGCCACCCCCGCCACCGGGTAGTCGTTGTGGTCGAGCACGGCAACCGCGACCGACCCGAGACCGGGTGTCACGAGGCCGTCCTCGACCGCGTGACCCCGCTGGCGCACCGCCTGCAGCTCGGCGCGCAGGCGGGTCGTGGATGCCGGGCCGCGCCCGTCGCGCTGGACGAGCGCCGTGCGGTCGGGGAACAGTGCCCGCACCTGGGCCGCGGGCAGCGCCGCGAGCATCGCGAGCCCCGATGCCGTGAGCACCGCCGGCAGCCGGACCCCCACATCGGTGACGAGCAGCGGCCGGCCGGTGGCCCGCTGCTCGATGACGTAGAGCACGTCGCGCCCGTGGAGGACGGCGAGGTGGGCGTTGTGGCCGGTCTGGTCGACGAGGCGGTCCATCACCGCACGCGCCATTCGCTCCAGCGGGGCCTGCCGCTGGTAGGCCGAGCCCAGCTCGTACGCCGCGAGCCCCAACCCGTAACGACGCGCCTCGGGCAGGTGGCGCACGTACCCGCGGTCCACGAGCACCGTGAGCAGGTGGT
>NZ_DAORSO010000181.1:0-3899 GCF_035443565.1 Ornithinibacter sp.
CACTTCCGCGAGATGGGCGTCGACACCCAGAGCCAGGACTTCACGGTCGTGGGCGTCGGTGACATGAGCGGTGACGTCTTCGGCAACGGCATGCTGCTCTCCGAGCACATCCGGCTCGTCGCGGCGTTCGACCACCGGCACGTGTTCATCGACCCCGACCCGGTGGCGGCCGCGTCGTTCACCGAGCGGCAGCGACTGTTCACCCTGCCCCGGTCCTCGTGGGACGACTACGACCGGTCGCTCATCTCGGCCGGGGGAGGGGTCTTCCCCCGCTCGCTGAAGTCGATCGACATCACGCCCGAGATGGTCGCCGCCCTGGGCCTGCCCAAGGGCACCTCGACGATGACCCCGGCCGAGCTGATCCACGCGATCCTGCTCGCCCCGGTCGACCTGCTGTGGAACGGCGGCATCGGCACCTACGTCAAGGCCGCCACCGAGGACCACCTCTCGGTCGGTGACCGGGCCAACGACGCGATCCGGGTCGACGGCCGGCAGGTGCGGGCCAAGGTCATCGGCGAGGGCGGCAACCTCGGCCTGTCCCAGCTCGGCCGCATCGAGGCGGCGCTGAACGGGGTTCGGGTCAACACCGACGCCATCGACAACTCGGCCGGCGTCGACACCTCCGACCACGAGGTCAACATCAAGATCCTGCTCGGTGAGGTCGTGCGCGCGGGTGGTCTGACCACCGAGGAGCGCAACGAGCTGCTGGCGTCGATGACCGATGACGTGGCCGAGCACGTGTTGCGCGACAACTACGAGCAGAACGTCCTGCTGGGCAACGCCCGCGCGCAGGAGCTGTCGATGGCCAGCGTCCACGAGCGGCTCATCCACTGGCTCGAGGAGCGCGGTGACCTCGACCGCGGCCTGGAGTTCCTGCCCACCGACGCCGCGATCGAGAAGCGGGTGCACGAGCGCCTGGGCCTGAAGTCGCCGGAGTTCGCGGTGCTCGTCGCCTACGCGAAGCTCGCCCTCAAGGAGGACATCCTCGCGAGCTCGATCCCCGACGACCCGTACTTCACGCGCACCCTGGCGGAGTACTTCCCGCCGCCGATCCGGGAGAGCTACGCCGACGAGCTCGCCGAGCACCCGCTGCGCCGCGAGATCATCACCAACTCGGTGGTCAACTCCATGGTCAACCGTGGCGGCATCACCTTCGCCTTCCGGGCGCAGGAGGAGGCCGGAGCCACCCCGGAGCAGGTCACGCGGGCGTTTGTCGTGTGCCGTGAGGTCTTCGGTCTGGCCGACTTCGTCGCCAAGGTCGAGGCGCTCGACAACGTCGTGCCGACGACGGCCCAGACGGCGCTCTACCTCGAGTTCCGGCGCCTGCTGGACCGCGCGGTGCGGTGGTTCCTCACCTCCCGCCCGACGACGCTGGACATCGGCGCCGAGATCGAGCGGTTCGCCGGCACCATCGGCGACCTCGGGCCCCGGGTCGGCACGTTGCTGCGCGGCGAAGAGAAGAAGCGCCTCGAGCGCAAGGTCGCCGAGTTCCGCAAGGCTGGGGTGCCCGACGACCTCGCGGAGCACGCGGCATCCATGCTCGACTGGTACTCGCTGCTCGACATCGTCGACATCGCCACCGACACGGGTCGTGAGCCGGATGCCGTGGCACCGCTGTACTACCTCGTCTCGGAGCGCTTCGGCATCGACACCATGCTCGGCAAGGTCACCCGCCTGCCGCGCGACGACCGGTGGGACGCCCTGGCTCGCGGCGCGCTGCGCGACGACCTGTACTCGGTGCTGGAGTCGTTGACCCGTGCGGTCATCGAGACCGGTGGCACCGGCACCGAGCCGGCCGAGCAGTGGAAGGCTTGGGAGGACGCCAACAAGGACGCCCTGACACGCAGCACCACGGCGCTCGCGGCGATCCGCCGACTCGACAACCCGAACATCGCTGCCCTCTCGGTGGCGCTGCGGACGCTGCGGTCGGTCATCCGCTCGGGGGCCGCCACCTGACCGCGGCCGCGTGACCTAGGGTTCTGCGCGTGAGCACCCTGGCGGACATGCTGCGCGACACCACTGACCTCGAGCCGGCGCAGTCGGAATGGCTGCACCTGCTCGCGGGTGACTGGCAGCTCATCGCCGACCTCTCCTTCGCCGACCTCGTGCTGTGGGTGCGGGTGCGCGGCGGTCTCGCGGGCTGGCGGGCGGTGGCCCACGTGCGGCCCAACACCGGGCCGATGGTCTTCTACGACGACATCGTCGGCACGACGTCGAGCAGTGCCCGGGCGGCGATGCTCGACGAGGCGGCGCGCACCCACCGGCTCGTCGCCAAGCCGGTGACGGCGATGCACGACGACGTCTCCATCCGCGAGGATGCCGTGCCCGTCGTCCACGCGGGCCACACCATCGCGGTCGTCACGCGACACTCGAACCTCACCGGGGCGCGCACGCCCAGCCGGCTGGAACTGACGTATCGCAACCTCGCGGACGCCCTCATGCGGATGGTGGCGTCCGGGGAGTTCCCCTCGGCGTCGGCCCCGACCGGGATGCGCCGTGGCGCGCCCCGGGTCGGTGACGGGGTCATCCACCTCGACCCCGACGGGGTGGTGCGCTACGCGAGCCCCAACGCCGTGTCCGCCGTACACCGCACCGGACACGTGGGCAACGTCGTGGGTGAGGTGCTGGCGCAGGTGGTGGCCGACATCGCCGCCCGCGGCGGGAACACGGTCGACGAGTCCCTGGCGGTCGTCGCCATGGGGCGGGCCGCCTGGCGCTCCGAGCTCGAGACCGCGAGCGCGACCATCACGCTGCGGGCGATCCCGCTGACGGTTGGTGGAGTGCGCACCGGGGCGATGGTGCTCCTTCGTGACGTCTCCGAGCTGCGCCGTCGGGAGCAGGAGCTGCTCACCAAGGACGCGACGATCCGCGAGATCCACCACCGGGTGAAGAACAACCTCCAGACGGTCGCCGCGCTGCTGCGCCTCCAGTCACGGCGGGTCACCGACGAGGCGGCGCGGGCGGCGCTCGACGAGGCCGTTCGGCGGGTCGGCACGATCGCGCTGGTGCACGAGACGCTCAGCCAGGGAATCGACGAGTCGGTGAACTTCGACGACATCGCCGTGCGGGGGCTGCGGGCCATCGTCGAGGTGGCCACGCGCGAGCACCGGGTCGACTCGACCTTCACCGGAAGCTTCGGCCGGATGCGCGCCGAGGACGCCACGGCGCTCGCCATGATCATCTCCGAGCTCGTCCAGAACGCCGTCGAGCACGGCTTCCCTGACCGTGCAGGCACCGTCGACGTCGCGGTCGAGCGCGAGACGCTCGACGACGGTGAGGAGCAGCTGACCGTGGTGATCACCGATGACGGGGTCGGGTTGCCCGCGGGCTTCCGGCCGGTGCTCGCCGGCCTCGGCACGCGCATCGTGACCTCGCTGGCCTCCGACCTGCGGGGGCGGATCCGCTGGTCCAGCAACGAGCCGCACGGAACCCGGGTGGAGTTCGTCGCGCGGCTGCGCCCGCTCAGTCGCTGAGGGGGTGGCGGTGTGCGGTCAGCCTGCGCGGCGGGCCCGGGCGTTGCGGCGCTTGAGGGCGCGGCGCTCGTCCTCGGACATGCCGCCCCAGACGCCGGCGTCCTGCCCGGACTCGATGGCCCACTTCAGGCAGGTGTCCACGACCTCGCAGCGGCGGCACACGACTTTGGCCTCCTCGATCTGAGCGATCGCCGGGCCGGTGTTCCCGATGGGGAAGAACAGCTCGGGGTCCTCGTCGAGGCAGGCAGCGCGGTCGCGCCAGTCCATGAAGGGTGCTCCTTGTCGCGGATGTAGCAGAGGTCGAGCGCTTGAGGGGGTGGTGCAGACGCCCGCTGGGTGCGTCGTCGCAACCAAGACGGACGTCCACAGCACAGACGTCCGTGGGGCAACACTACCGGTAACCGTCGAATTCCGTGAGGGTTTGCT
>NZ_DAORSO010000182.1:0-3836 GCF_035443565.1 Ornithinibacter sp.
AGCCTGGTGTCGCGGCTGTGGAGCGCCCGTTCCAGCTCGGCCACGAGGTCGGGGTAGGTCGGGTCGGGGAGGTAGGCCAGCAGGTGGATGCTCTGGTGGTGCCGGCTGCACGAGACCTCGATGCCCGGAACCAGACGGATGCCGTGGCGACGCGCCGCACCCGCGGCATCCTCCCAGCCCAGCGTCGTGTCGTGGTCGGTGAGCGCGACGACGTCCAGTCCGGCAGCGACCGCCTGCGCCACGACGACCGCGGGCGGCTCGGTGCCGTCGCTCGCGGTCGAGTGGGTGTGCAGGTCGATGAGCACCGGCCCAGCGTAGTGGCGCCCCGGGATCACCCGGTGAGGCAACCTTTTCGCAGATCGCTGCGTAGTGCAGGGTGACAACGTCTTCGAGGGGGTGTGATGGGCAGCGCGACCAAGAGCGAACGTGACGCGGCGTTCACGGCATTCGTCCACCAGGCGTCGCCGTCGCTGCTGCGCACGGCATGGCTGCTCACCGGCGACCACCACACCGCCCACGACCTCGTGCAGGCGGCCCTCGTGCGCACCTACGTCGCATGGCCGCGCGTGCGCGCCGACAGCGCGCTGGCGTACACCCGTCGGGTCCTGGTGAACGAGCGCACCGACCGCTGGCGCCGGCACGGGGCCGAGGTGGCTCTCGCCGCGGTGCCGGAGACCACGTCACCCGGGCCGGAGTCCGTCACCGACGAGCGGGATGCCGTGGTGCGCCTCCTCGCCCGCCTCCCCGACCAGCAACGCCGGGTCGTCGTGCTGCGCTACTACGTCGACCTGTCCGAACAAGCCACGGCCGACGCACTCAACATCTCCGTCGGGTCGGTGAAGTCGGCTGCCTCGCGCGGCCTGGCAACCCTGCGGGCCGAGCTGGCCAGCACCACCAGTGAAGGAGTCGTGCGATGAGCACGGACACGTTCGAGGACACCCTGCGCGACCTGCTGCGCGACACCGCGGATGCCGCCGGGCCGGGCTGCCTGGAGCCGGACGCCGACCGGGTGATCGGGCTGGGCCGGCGCGTGCTGCGGCGTCGGCGTTGGGCGGCCGGCCTCGTCGCCGCGAGCGTCGCCGGTGTCGCGGGCGTCATGGGGGTCACGGCACTGGGGCCGGGGGCCGATGAATCGTCCCTGCCCGCGGGGACCACGTCTGCCACGACGTCGGGCGTCGGAGAAGTCACCGCCGACCTGACCCGTAGCGGCTCGGTCGAGAATGCCTGGGGGCCCGCCGACGAGCAGCCGAGCGTGGAGGTCGCGGTCGACATGGGACGCAGGACCCTCTCGAGCTCGACCCTGGGGCAGGACGGTCGCACGTCGGACGTGCGGAGTGCGACGCTGCCCACCAACCCTCGCGCCTCGATGTGGGTCCCGACCACCACACCGGGGCTGGAGCGCGGCGTGCTGCCGGCGGCTGCGAAGGATGTCATCTTCCTCTGGGCGGGTGACCAGGGCGCGGGTACCCACGACCTGCAACCGCTGCCCGGTACCCCGTACCAGGCCTTCGCCGTCTGGGTCGGCGGGGAGAACGGTGGCCCGCCGCCGCTCTCCGGGGTGTTGTGGACCGACGGCGCAGCGGTCTTTCGCACCGACGGGAGCGAAGTCCACAGCGCGCGTGACGGAGCAGCGCTGGCGTTCGTGGATCGCGATCAGGGTGTGTTGGGCATCTTCGACGACGGCTCCTCATCCGTCGCCGCGCTTCCTGAGCGCGGAATCCCGACGATCATGACCGGCAGCCAGATGGACGGCACGGACACGCTTGAGACGACCGTCCTCCTGGTGCTTCCCCCCGGTGTCGACGAGGTCGGTGTCACGGCAGCCGAGGGTGCGACGCTGAGGTCGAGCGAAACCCATCGCGGGAGTTCCACGCAGGACACGCTGGTCGTGGCCCACCTGTCGGTGACCAGCCCTGCCGCGGGGACCGGGGTGGACAGCGTGACCTGGACCAACGCCGACGGCAGCCCGGGCGGGGGGCCGGTCAGCTAGTTGTGAAGTCCGGGGAGGGTGGCGCGTCAGGCGGGGGACGCCGGTCCCGGCCAGTTCTTGTCCGGGACCGGTGTGGGGCGGCCGGGTTGCTCACCGCCGCGCGCCTGCAGGTAGTTCTCCTTGGGCACCATGACCTTGCGCCGGAAGATGCACACGATCGTGCCGTCCTGCTTGTAGCCGATGGTCTCCACGTGGACCACACCGCGGTCGTCCTTGCTCGTGCTCTCCCACTTGTCGAGCACGGTGGTCTCGCCGTAGAGGGTGTCGCCGTGGAACGTCGGCGCCACGTGGCGCAGGCTCTCGATCTCGAGGTTGGCGATCGCCTTGCCGCTGATGTCGGGCACCGACATGCCGAGCAGGATCGAGTACACGTAGTTGCCGACGACGACGTTCTGACCGAACTGCGTGGTCTCCTGCGCGTAGTTGGTGTCCAGGTGCAGGGGATGGTGGTTCATCGTGAGCAGGCAGAACAGGTGGTCGTCGTACTCGGTGACCGTCTTGCCGGGCCAGTGCTTGTACGTCGCCCCGACCTCGAACTCCTCGTAACTGCGCCCGAACTGCACCGAAAGTCTCCTTCGCTCGACGTGAGGCGCCCATCCTCGCGTGAGCGCACAGCATCCGACAGCGTTGGTGGGCGTGCCGTTGCTCACGCTGCCCGGGCCGTCCTCCTCGCCACCGCGGATGGCGCGGTTGTCCGCTCAAGGCGTGAACACATGCCCGTCACGAGTGGACAACCCCGCCAGCGCCCTGCGGATCTGCGAGATCACCCGGGTCGGGCTGGCCAGGTCTGACCAGGTCACGCGCACCACGACGTACCCCAGCGCGCGGAGTGCGTCTTCGCGACGCTTCTCGGCCACCAGCGCCGAACGCCCCTGTGCCCCCTCGTACTTCACGGCTCCGTCGAACTCGACGATGACGTGGTCGCCGACGAGGAAGTCCACCCGGCCGACGAGAGTGCCGGACGCATCGCAGATGGGCACCTGGCTACGTACCGCCAGTCCGTGGTCGGTGAGCATCAGTCGCGTCCTCGTCTCTCCGACGGACTCGGACTGCGGGTCGGCGCGGCTCAGGAGCTGGTCACCACGGGCCCGCAGCCGACGGGAGGAGCATCGGTCGTCGAGGGCGAGCGCCATCTCGCCGAGGGTGCACTGGCCGGCATGCAGCGCCGCGTCGAGGGGCACCATGGCAGCACCGACGCCCGACCTCACGAGCACTTGCGCGATCCCCGTCGCGATGTCGACACACCGGTAACCGTCGGCGACCACGTGAGGCTGGTCCGCAGGTCGGGCGTGGGTGCGCAGCCCCGAGGCCAGGCGCACCCTGGATACAGCCGACAGGACGTCGACGGTGACGAGGTCGACGCCGTGGAGCGGCAGGCCGTGCAGCGCGAGGGCCGACTGGTGGCTGGCGATGTCTTCGGGCCGCGCCGCGAGCACGGCTCGGGTCCGCAGCATGAGGCGCTGCTCGGGCGTCGCCGCGGACCAGAGCTCCCCCAGAACGTAGGCGTCCCGGCGGACACGGACCACCTCCTGACTGCGCCGCCCGCGGGCCAGAGCACCGTCGTCCACATCGACGACCGCCGCCATGGCGCTCGTGAACACCCCGCCCCGGGAGCCAGCCACCGCTGTGAGCCTGTCGTCCATGCCCCTATCGTCCCGATTCGCGGCGGATGGGACGCTCGGTCATCCACAGGCGACGGCCTCGACGGGGTTGTCGACCCGTGACGCCCCTGTGCACACGTCACGGGCGGACAACCCCGCCACGATGGCGTCTCGGATCGTCCGCCCTGCGCGACTAGGCTTCCGCCATGGCGGACTTCATCGGCGCGGTCGACCAGGGCACGACG
>NZ_DAORSO010000183.1:0-3825 GCF_035443565.1 Ornithinibacter sp.
CGATGGCCTGGATCGGTCCCCCATCGTGCGTGCTGGACGTGCTTATCTGCAGCCGTCCAGCAGGCATGGTCGTGGGAGGTTCGGTGTTCGTTGCTCGGGTGGTGGTGTCCGGCTCGCGGCGTGAGTCGTGGACGGTTGTCGGTGAGGACGGGCAGCTCGTGGAGCCGGCCGAGCGGTTCCTGTCGTTCTTGACCGATGCGGGACGGTCGCCGAACACGGTCAAGGCGTACGCCCATGACCTGAGGGACTGGTTCGCCTTCCTCGCCGGTCGTGGGCTGGACTGGGCCGCGGTGACGGTCGAGGACGTCGCGGCGTTCGTGGCGTGGCTGCGGCTGCCACCTTCAGCGCGTGGCGCAGGGGTGGCGGTGCTGCCGCTGGGCGAGCATTGTTCGGCTGCGACGATCAACCGCAAGCTCGCGGCGGTCGGGTCGATGTACCAGCACGCGAGCCGGTCCGGGCTTGCGGTGCATGCCGCGTTGAGCGTGTGGCGACCCGCCGACCGGCGGGGCGGGGCTCGCGGGTTCCTGCACCACGTGAGCAAGTCCAGGCCGGTCGCCGCGCCGGTGGTGCGGGTCCGGGCTGGACGACGCACCCCGCGCACCCTCGACCGGCAGGAGATCGAGGCGCTGATCGGGGCGTGCCAGCGGCGCAGGGACCGGCTGCTGCTCGAGGTGCTCGCGAGCACCGGGATGCGAGTCGGTGAGGCGCTCGGGCTGCGGCATGAGGACTGGGACGCGGCCGAGCGGCAGGTGCGGGTGATCGCCCGTGACAACGACAACCGGGCCCGCTCCAAATCGTTGGTCCCGCGGACGATCCCGGTCCCGGCCTCGCTGGTCCGGTGCTACGCCGACTACCTGATCGAGGAGTACGGCGAGCTCGACAGTGACTACGTCTTCGTCAATCTGTGGGGTGGGCGCGTCGGTTCACCGCTGAAGTACGCGGCGGTGTACGACTTGATCCGGCGGCTGCGTGCCCGGACCGGGATCGACTTCGACCCGCACTGGCTGCGGCACACGTACGCGACCGGGCTGTTGCGCTCCGGTGTGCCGGTCGAGGTCGTCTCCTCACTGCTGGGGCACGCGTCGGTGGCCACGACCTCGAGCACGTACGCGCACCTGACCGTGGCCGACACCCGGGCCGCGCTCACCCGTGCCGGTGTGCTGACCGAGGACGTGTCGTGACCTCGGCTATGGTGCTGCCGCTACCCACCGGCCGCGGCAGCGAGGCAGCGTGGACGGCTCGGGTCCGCACGGCGCTGCGGCCGGAGTTCACGGCTGACCGGCTCGTGGTCGACGTGAACGACCCGGCCTACTCCGCGGGGCCATGCCTGGTCGAAGGCTGTCAGCGGCTGGCCCGCGGGCACGGGATGTGCGCCGGGCACCACCACCGGTGGGCCAAGGCGGGCCGGCCCGATGTGGACGAGTTCGTTGCGAGCACCGATCCGGGCTGGGCACGTCAACGCCCGAACCGGGCCTGCCGGGTCGAGGCGTGCGGGTACGGGGTCGCACGAAAAGGTCTGTGCCAGTTACATGCTCAAGGGTGGGAACGTTCCGGGCGCCCCGACTTCGAGGAGTGGCTCGCCGCGGGGCCACCGCCGATCAAGGCGCCGGTCGCCGAGGCGTGCCACGTCCCGGGATGCTTGTTGTGGCCGCAAGCGGCCGGGCCGTTCTGTCACGCCCACCACAACACCTGGCGCGCGAACGGGCGCCCGGACCCGGTGGTGTTCGCTCACGAGTTCGCCGCGCTCCGGGTTCCCTCGGACCAGGTGATCGTCCTGGCCCGGCTGCCCGAGCCGCTGCGGTCGGAGCTGGCCTACGTCATCCAGTGTCGGCACGACGAGCGGGCCAGTCGGACACCTCCGGAGGTCGTCGGGCGCCTCGTGTCGTTCCTGCTCGAGGCCGACGTTTCCAGCCTGCGCGACGGGGACGAGCAGTCCTGGCGCGAGGCGTTCACCGCGTCCGGGCGACGCGACAGCAACGGCCGTGGCCTGCTCGTGTACGCCCACCAACGGGTCGCCGACCTCGCCGCCGGCAGCGGTTGGGAGGCCGAGTACCCGCGCGAGGTGTGGCAGCTGCGCCGGCTCGGGCATCCCGGCAACCTCACCCTCGACTTCACCCGGATCGCCCAGCCGTGGCTGCGTGAGGCGACCAAGCGGTGGACCCGGCAGCGGCTGGCCACCGGTGTCGGGCTCGAGGCGGTCCGCCGCGGCCTGACCGCGGTGACCCGGCTCGCCGGCTACCTGCAGCAGGCCCGGATCGACGCTCCGCAGGCGCTGACCCGGGTCGTGCTCGAGGGCTACTTGGCCGACCTGTCCACCGGCGTCCCGACCGCCCATCGGCGCCAGGTCCACATCGGGCAGCTGCGCGGCTTCCTCGAGGCCGTCCGGCAGCGGGGCTGGGCGCCGCTGGACCCGACCGCGGCCCTGTTCACCGACGACAACCCGCCCCGCCCGCAGCGCGGGCCGCGCGCGGTGGCCGAGCACGTGATGGCCCAGCTCGAGGCGCCGACCGCGATCGCGGCCTGGCCCGACCCTGCCGGGGCGGTGATCACCCTGATCCTGATCCGCTGCGGGCTGCGCGTCGGCGACGCGACCAGGCTGTCCTACGACTGCCTGGTCACCGACCCCAAAGGCGCGCCCTACCTGCGCTACGTCAACCACAAGATGAACCGTGAGGCCCTCGTCCCCCTCGACGAGGAACTGTGCACCCTGATTCGTGCCCAACAGGCACGCGTCACCGCCGAGGCCACCGCGCCGCCGGTGCTGTTCCCGCGGCCGACGAAGAACCCCGACCGGGCCATCCCGCTGAGCACCTCCACCTACCGGGCGGCGTTGTACCGGTGGCTCAAATCCCTCGACGTACGAGACGAACACGCCCATCGCGTGCGCTTGACCCCGCACCAGTGGAGGCACACCCTCGGCACTCGACTGATCAACCGGGATGTGCCCCAAGAGGTCGTGCGCCGCATCCTGGACCACGACTCGTCACAGATGACGGCGCACTACGCCAGGCTGCACGACGACACCGTCCGCCGGCACTGGGACGCCGCCCGCAAGGTCGACATCACCGGCGCCGCCATCACCAGCGAGCCGGGCAGCCGGCTGGCCGACGCCGCCTGGACCGGTCACCGCCTCGCCGCCGCGACCCAGGCGCTGCCCAACGGGCACTGCGCCCTGCCGATCCACAAGGCCTGCCCCCACGCCAACGCGTGCCTGACCTGCCCGATGTTCCTGACCACCGCGACCCACCTGCCCGCTCACCGCGAGCACCGAGCCCAGGTCATCGAACTGATCACCCGCGCCGAGGCCCAAGGCCGGACCCGAGTGGCCCAGATGAACCAGGACGTGCTGAGCAACCTCGAGTCGATCATCACCGCGCTCGAACACCCCGAGGAGAACGATGAGAGCTGACAACAGCCGCCACCTCGCCAAGGCCGCCCGCTCCCGCGCGGAGCAGACCCGTCGCCGTGCCGTCAGCACCCTGCGGCACCTGGCCACCGCCGAGCAGACCATCACGGTCAGCGTGTTCGCGCAGCGCGCCGGCGTGTCCCGATCCTGGCTGTACACCCAGGCCGACCTGCTCGCCCAGATCCGCGCCGAGCGCCCACGGCGGGCGACAGTCCCTGCCGTGCCCGCCCGGCAGGCCGCCAGCGACGGCTCCCTCAGGCAACGCCTGCAACTCGCACACCAACGGATCGGCGAGCTGGAGGCCGACAACCAGCAACTGCGGCACGCCCTCGCCCAAGCCCTCGGCGACCAGCGCGCGCGACACGCCCGAGACCCACTCGAAAACCGCCCCTGACGACGAGCCCGGACACGCCCCCGAA
>NZ_DAORSO010000184.1:0-3777 GCF_035443565.1 Ornithinibacter sp.
TGAACCGAGCCACAGGCCTGGCCGGGAGGCGCCTCGCCGGAGGAGAATTCTGGGGGCGCCTTCGCGGCGAGCGGCTGGCGTCGACCCGCAGATCCGCAGGAGGACCATGAGATTCACCGCGGCCACGGACGTCATCGTCGGGGGCGCCCAGGTGCTCGCGACGACGCTGACGGCCCCGCTCGGTAGGGGTCGCTACAACCGGTGGGGCGCGACCGATGCTGAAGTCGCGGCTGCCATGCCGGGCGACGAGCTCGTGCCGGACCCTCAGCTCGGATACACACGGGCCATCACGATCGACGCACCACCGGAGGACGTCTGGCCGTGGCTGGTGCAGATGGGTCAGGGACGCGGCGGGCTCTACAGCTACGACGGGCTCGAGAACCTCGTCGGGTGCGACATCCACAGCGCCGACCGGGTGCTGCCCGACTTCCAGCAGCTGGCGGCGGGGGACCTGATCCGGCTCGGCCCGGTGGGCTACCCGTGCTTCCGGGTCGACCGGGTGTCCGCCCCCGACTCCCTGGTGCTCGTCGGAGCCGACCCGCGCCCGCCACACGCGGCCGCGGCTGTCGACTCCCCCACCGGCATCGCGACCTGGCAGTGGCAGCTGCGTCCGAACCCGGACGCGCGGGGAACGCGACTGGTCACCCGCCAACGCCTGGCGTATCCACCGTCGCTGGGGCCCAGTCTCATGTGGCACCTCGTCGAGCCGATCGGCTTCGTCATGGAGCGCCGGATGCTGCACGGGATCAAGCGGCGCGCAGAGCTCACGCGGCTGCCGACGCTACGCTCGCAGTGATCGATGGGAGGCGCCCGTGGCGTACGACGAGGCACTGGCCGACCGGATCGGAGCCGCGGTCGAGGCTGCGGCCGGCGCCGCGGGATACCGCGAGATCAGGATGTTCGGCGGCCTGTGCTGGACCGTGAACACCCACATGGCCGTCGGGGCTGCCGGTGACGACCTGATGGTCCACGTGGGAACGGACGGGGTCACAGGCGCCCTCGGGCACGGCGCCCGGCCCGCGATGATGGGTGAGCGCACCATGGGCGGCATGGTGCTGGTCTCGTCGGCAGACCTGACCGACTCAGCCGCCATCGCCGAGTGGGTGGGCCCGGCGGTGGAGCGGGCGCTTGCGAAGCCGCCCAAGAAGCCCAAAGCACCGAAGGCGTCCAAGGCGTAGGTCGCGGGCCCCGGTCACTGGCGGCTGTCGACAGCCGCCAGGAGGGCGTCGAGCACCTCGCGGGTGTGCGGGTCGTCCAGGACCTCGCTGATCCACTCGGCGGCGTCGGCGCGCTGCGGGGAGCGGAGGTTGGGCGTCAGCCAGTCCTTGGCGGCCAGCTCGGTGATGTGCCCGAGCTGCGCGATGAGCATCGAGAAGTGCCCACGACGACTCACGGTTCCGGGCCCCCCGGCATCCCGATAGGCGGTGACGAGGGCGCGGGCCCGACGGGGGTCTCCGCACGCGAAGTCGAAGAGCACGTAACCGAGCTCCTGGCTCGGGTCCGCCGGGCCGCTCTCCTCCCAGTCGATGACGCACACTCCCCCGTCCGCGGTCCCGAGGACGTTGTCCGACCACAGGTCGCGATGGCAGGTGATCAGCCGCTCGGGCGGCTCGATCCAGGACTCCAGCGCCACCAGCTCATCCCGCAGGTGGGCCAGTCCGCTCGCGAACGGTGCGCCCTCCTGCGTCAGCTGGTCGACCACCTGGTCCCAACGCTCGGCACCGACGGGTTCGCAGAAGAACGGGTCCAGCGAGCCCAGGTCGGTGTCGGGCATCGGGACGCGGTGCATGGCCGCCACGACGGCGCCGACCAGAGCGGGATCCAGGAGACGGTCGGGCGGGCGCAGGTCGACCCACTCGTAGAGCCGGGCCTGACCGCCGTTGAAGGGCGCGAAGACCGACCCGTCCTCGGTGCGTCTCACCTCGGGGGTCGGGACGCCGGCCGCGTGTGCTGCTTCGTGGAACGCCGTCGCGGCAGCCACCTCCTCCTCCGTCGACGACACGAAGGGCACCTTGACCGCCCACCTCCCCTCAGCGGTGTCCAGCCGCCAGACGACACCCTGCTTGCCGCGGGCGACGGGGCCGTCGGACAGGATCGCCGGGCCGCCGAGCGAGAACCGCTGCGCCAGAGCCGTCGCGTCCATCGGCCCATTCGAGCACCTGGATGCCTCCCCCGTCGACTGCGCGGTCACGGGCTGCTGGTGGCAGCGTCCCGTGGCACGATCGCCTGATGGGCATCGAGGACGTCGCCGACGAGCTGTACGCCCTGGCTCCCGAGGACTTCACCGCCGCCCGCAACGCCCGTGCCAAGGCGGCCACGAGCGACGGAGACCGCGAGCTGGCCGCCGCCGTCCAAGGCCTGCGCAAGCCGACGGCGGGCGCGTGGCTGCTCAACCAGCTGGTGCGCCAGCGCCGCGGTGAGGTCGAGGAGGTCCTCGAGCTCGGCATCCGCCTCCGGGCCGCGCAGGGCACGCTCGGAGCTGACGACCTGCGCACCCTGGATGCCCAGCGACGGCTGCTGACCCGGGCCGTTGCCCAGCAGGCCGTGGCGATCGGGGTGTCTGCCGGCCGGAAGGTCTCTGCCCAGGTGGCCGCGGACGTCGAGGAGACGTTGCGCTCCGCGATGGTGGACCCGGATGCCGGTGCCGCCCTCGCGACCGGCCGGCTCACCGACACCTTCAGCTCGAACGGTCTCGAGCCGGTGGACCTCTCGCGGGTGGTGGCCCTGGGTGGGCGTGCCAGCACGGTGGCGGGGACGGCACCGACGGGGACGCCCACGGCAAGAACCACCGCCTCGGATGCCGCGGCGGGGGCCCGCGCCGCGCGCGCCCTCGCGGACGCCCGGCGTGCCGTCGAGGCGGCTGAGGCGGACCTGCGTGAGGCTCGGGAGGCGTCGGAGGAGGCCCGCCGGCAGGCGGTGGCGGCCGGGCGCCGGCGAGAAGACCTCGAGTCGCAGCTCGCCGAGGTCCGTCGACGTCTCGCGGACCTCGAGGAGCAGGTGGCAGCGAGCAGTGAGGCCGAGGACGCCGCTCGGCGCGCCCAGGTGTCTGCGACCCGGGCCGAGCGTGCGGCCGTCGAGTCAGCGAGCCGAGCCCGCGCCGAGCTCCAGACACACCTCGACCGCCCCGCCCCATAACCGACTCGAGCCGGCTGCTCAGAAGCGTCGGTAGATCTCCCTGCGATGACCGACCGCCACCACGAGGACCACCAGGACGTCGTCGTGGATCTCGTAGACGATGCGATAGTCCCCCGTGCGAACGCGCATCAGGCCATCCCCGCCGACGAGTCTCCTGGCCCCGCTGGGTCGCGGCTGCTCTGCGAGCAACTCGATGGCTGCCTGCACGCGGCGTCGAGCCGTGGGGTCACGCTTGCGTAGCGATCGGACTGCAGCCTCGGCGACCTCGACCCGATACGTCATGCCAGCCCGAGGTCGGCCTTGACGTCCTCCCAGGGGATCGCGGGCTGCCCGTTGTCGATCTCGTCGCGGGCATCCCTGGCCGCCTGCAGGTCGGCGAGGTCCTCCGCCGCAGCGATGAGGCGATCAAGGTCGTCAGCGTCGATGACGGCGGCGACCCGCTGCCCACGTCGGGTCAGGTAGACCGGATCGTGCTGGACGCGGGCGGCGTCCACGACGTCGGCAAGTCGAGCCCGGGCGTCGCTGACGGTGATGTCACTCATGGGCGCAACAATATCGCGTAAACCGCTGAGATGTACAACTGACGCCTCACGAGGTGCGGTCGCGCAGCTCCGTGACGTGCCGCGAGACCGACGGGTCGAG
>NZ_DAORSO010000185.1:0-3733 GCF_035443565.1 Ornithinibacter sp.
GAGACCGGCACCGTCGTGCTCGACCACGGGCCCGGTCAGGGGCGGCGGGCGATCACGCTGCTGCCCGATCTGCACGTGTGCATCGTTCGTGCGTCCCGGGTGGTGCCGGATGTCGGCGACGCCCTGGGCCGGCTGGACCCGCAGCGGCCGCTGACGTGGATCAGCGGGCCGTCGGCGACGAGCGACATCGAGCTGTCGCG
The DNA here is from genome assembly GCF_035443565.1 of Ornithinibacter sp. Taxonomy (NCBI): domain Bacteria; kingdom Bacillati; phylum Actinomycetota; class Actinomycetes; order Micrococcales; family Intrasporangiaceae; genus Ornithinibacter; species Ornithinibacter sp. Next base: position 201 of record NZ_DAORSO010000185.1, read on the forward strand.
CGTCGAGGGTGTGCACGGCCCGCGGACCCTGCATGTCGTGCTCGTGGCCGACTGACCCTCGAGGGGCAGCAGCCGGCTCGGGTCAGGAGCCCTCGACGAGCCCGTCGGCCCCGGCGGCACCCTCACGCTCGGCGAGGGTGCGCAGGATGCAGAACTCGTTGCCCTCCGGGTCGGCGAGCACCACCCAGCCGGTGCCGGGGCCGTACTGCCCGCGGTGGTCGGCGACCTCGACGGCGCCGTGCGCGAGCAGGCGGGCGAGCTCGTCGTCGCGGGAGCCCTCGACCGGCTCGAGGTCGAGGTGCAGCCGGTTCTTCACGGTCTTGCCCTCGGGCACCTCGATGAACAGCAGCCGGTGCGTGCCGTCCGGGCTGACGATCATGCACTCCTCGTGGCCGGGAAGGTTCGGGTCACCCTCGACGTCGACGTAGTCGAGGACCCCCTTCCACCACTGGGAGAGCGCGAAGGCGTCGCGACAGTCGACGGTCGTGTGGGCAACCCGTGCGGTCATGCCCCCAGCCTGCCACCGCGCCCCTGCCGATCGAAGTCCTCGGACCCCTCTACCCCGACTTCGTGCGACTTCCGTGCGGGATTTTGGGCTCCAGGCGTCGACGAGCGCACCCAAGTCGCACGAAGTCGGGAGGTTCGCGTGTCGGATCTCTCAGACGTGGATGGCGGCGCGGATGCCGTCCGAGAACACCTCGGGTGGGTCCGGCAACCTGCGGGCGTCGCCGGTGGCCCGGCGGTGCGCGCTCCATGCCACCGCGCAGGCGTCGAGCACGTCGTCGGGCGCGTACCCGGAGCCCTTGAGCACCGACGGCCTCGCGATCCCGGATGCCGCGAGCGTCGCCAGCCGCTGGTCGTGGCCCTCCGGGGTGCGCTTGGGCGGTAGCGGCGCCCCGGCCATCTCGGCGAAGGAGACCTCGGGGTGCACCTCGATGACCTCGATGGTCGGTCGGGTGCGCAGCCATGAATCGACCTCGAGGATCTTCGCCTTCAGCCCGAAGGCCTGGGCCCCGACGCCCTGACCGCTGAGGCGACGGTTCACGGCATCCGCCTCGACGCGCGTGTCGGCGAGGTACGCCGACCTGGTGAGTGTGGTGAAGACCGTGCTCGCCCGGCCGGGCAGCTCCTTGCGAGCCAGGGCATCGGCCTGGCGAGGGGTGCTGTCGGGGAGCCCGATGGGGATGTCGATGCCCACGACGAGGATGTCGACGTCAGCTCGCACCATCTCCACGAGCTGACCGATGGTCTCCCCCAGGATGACCCTGGGTCGGGGAGCGCCGGGCACGAGGAGGGCACCAACCCAGCCGAAGGGGCAGGCGTCCACCCCGAGCACCGGCACGGTGACCTCGATCGGGTCGGGGCCGGCTGGGGTGGCGACCGGCGTGGAGTGCGAGGCGGCGGCCGCCGTGGCTGACGCGCCCGGGTTCGCGCGCAGGACCTCGAGTGCCCCGAGCACGAGGTCGAGGCTGGGCTCGAACTCGTTGCCGAACGCGTAACCCGGCTGGATGGCGCGCTCCTGCGCGTAGCGGGTGAAGTGCGGGAAGGCGGCCTGCACCTCGGGCCCGATGAGGGTGGCCCCGATCTCGGCGAGTTCGTCGACGGTGGTGAACGGCAGACTCACCTCCTGCGCCATGAAGCCGTAGAGATGGGAGTCGAGCAAGGCGAAGGCCGTGCCGGCGGCCTCGAGCGAGAACCCCCCGGCAGCAAGGCAGCCCAGGACGGCGTCGTGGTGGCGGATGCTCTCCTGCCCCGGGTTGCGCGGCGAGTCCATCATCCCCACCGCCCACCGGTGACGCAGCAGGACCGTGCGGCCCGAGACCGAGCGGGCGCGCAGCTCGGCTCGCCAGTCGCCGCCGATCACCGGCAGGTGCATCTCGGCGAACACGACGTCGAGCATGGCGTCGAGGAGCGCCTCCTTGCCCGCGACGTGGTGGTACAGCGACATGGCCTCGACGCCGAGGCGACCGGCGAGGGCACGCATCGAGAGGGCGGCCAGGCCCTTCTCGTCCGCGAGGGCGACAGCCTGCGCGATGACGCGCTCACGGCTGAGCGCGCTGCGGGTGCGCGGATTCTCGGGGTGGGCGGACGGCATCCGATCTCCTGGTCGAGGGTTGTACCTGCGGTGACCTATTGGTCGATGTGGGGACGGTCGGGCGGTGAGGCGCTGGGTCGAGGGTGTGGGCAGGTGAGCAACTTGCGCCATCTTACGGCGTAAGGCTACCGTGTTCCGCACCCCCTCAGACTTACGGCGTAAGGAATGTCATGCGAGCCATCGTGCAGGACCAGTACGGCACCAGCGACCAGCTGGCCCTCACCGAGGTGCCCGACCCGACCCCCGGCCCCGGCGAGGTGCTCATCCGGGTCGCGGCGGCCGGCGTCGACCGCGGCACGTGGCACGTCATGACCGGCCTGCCCCTGCTGGCTCGGCTCGGCCTGGGTCTGAGGCGCCCGAAGGACAGGATCCCCGGGCGCGACGTGGCCGGCACGATCATCGCGCTGGGCGACGGCGTCACCGAGCACGCCATCGGGGATGCCGTGTACGGCACCGCCCGCGGGTCGTTCGCCGAGCTCGCGGTGCTGCCGCTCACCCGCCTCGCACCCTGCCCGTCGTCCATCACCGTGGAGGAGGCCGCGGCCGTCCCCGTCTCGGGTCTCACCGCCCTCCAGGCGCTGCGCAAGGCCGGCGTCGGCCGCGGTGATCGGGTGCTCGTCGTCGGCGCCTCGGGAGGGGTGGGCACGTTCGCCGTCCAGCTCGCCGTCGACCTCGGCGCCACCGTCACCGGTGTCAGCGGGCCCGCCAAGGCCGAGCTCGTGCGCTCGCTCGGCGCCGCACGGGTCATCGACCACACCACCACCTCGCTGCGCGACCTCGAAGAGCAGTTCGACGCGATCCTCGACATCGGCGGGCACCGGTCGGTCGCCGAGCTGCGCAGCCTGCTCACCGAGCGGGGAACGCTCGTGATCGTCGGCAGCGAGGGTGGCGGACGCTGGCTCGGCGGGCTCGAGCGGTCCGTCGGTGCGGCGCTGCTCTCACCGTTCGTCAGGCAGCACCTCGTCATGTTCGTCTCGTCGGAGAACGCCGCAGACCTGGTCGCCCTGAACGAGGTCATCGATCGCGGCGCTCTGCGCCCGGTCGTCGAGAAGGCCTTTCCTCTGGAGCAGGCGGCGGCCGCCGTCGACCATGTCGCCTCTGGCGCCTCCCGCGGAAAGATCGTCGTCACGCCCCGCTGACAAACCCCGCTGTGAGTGCGTAAGTGGCTGCCGGAGCAGCCACTTCCGCACTCACGGCGGGGTTCTGATAGCAGAAAACCGGGTGGTTTCGGGCTTTCGGTGCGCCAGAAAAGACTTTTGTTCAATCGCTGGTCAAAAGACGAAGCGACCCACCACACTGACGAACAGCGCCCGAATCGCACGGAGGCGGCTGCCCCGGCAGCCACCTCCGCACTCATGCCATGTCGGTCGTGCTCGTCCGGGCGCTGCCCGCTCAGGTGCGGCTGGGCAGGCCCTCCTGGAGGTAGGCGAGCGCCTGG
>NZ_DAORSO010000186.1:0-3716 GCF_035443565.1 Ornithinibacter sp.
GACGCCAAGGACGCGGCATCCGACGCCGTTGACGAGGCCAAGCGCAAGAGCTGACGCCACCTGCACCACAGCCGACGCCGGCCGCTCCTCACGGGGCGGCCGGCGTCGGTGTGTGGCGGCAGGGTCAGGGACAGTGGACGACGGGACACGCGTGGTCACCCGATGACGGTGACCGAGTACCCGCCCGAGTCCGCGCCCTCGTCCTGGCCGTCAGTGTGAACCAGCCGGAGCAGGTGCGCCGCACCGCGGCGGCCGCCGAGCGCTGCGGCGAGACTCACGGCATCCAGATCGGTGAGGTCCCACAGCTGGACCAGCCCCTCGACGAGGGCCTCACCCGGACCGGCGTCGACGACGACGCCGAACAGCTCGGCGCGCTCGACCCCGATCCGTTCGATGATCTGTCGGGTCGCGAGCGGCGTGGCGAGGGGGTGCGGGCGCTTCGACGTCCCGGGCTTGCGCACGACGCCCATCTCCAGCGCGGCGTTCCAGACCCGGGCGCTGTCGGCGACCAGCCAGCCCTTGTCGGTCAGGAACATCGTCAGCAGGTGCTGCGCCTCCCCGACGCTCACCCCCTGACGCAGTTCCTTGAGCGCTGGCGGGCGCAGGCGTCCCGCGGTGCCGAACTCGGTCCTGGCCCGGCCCTGCACACCGAGGAGCAGCGCCTTGACGGCGGCGCCGCTGTGCAGGAGCTCGAGGGTCCCGGTCTTGCCCACCTTCCCGCCGAGGGTGAACAGCAGCTGCTTCGCGGAGTCCGAGCCGGCGAGGATCGTCAGGTTGCGCTGCCCCACGTGACGGTCGTGATTGGCGTCCAGGGCGCCGCCCCACTGGTCGAGGGGGCAGCTGGCCGACGCCATCAGGCACTCGTGGCCGGTGAGCGTGGCGGGGATGTCCCACGTCTGGTCGAGCTCGACGACCTGCATGGCTCCCGGGCGGGTGCGGTCGTCGAGGGTGACCATGGTGCCGCCGATGAGGACGGGCTGGTAGGCCGGGTTGCCCGGGTTGCCGCCGAAGAAGCCGGGGTCGACGAACCAGGCCCGCACGTGCACGCCGACGGCCGGCAGCAGCCCCAGGTTCCAGACCCGCACGAACACCCGGTAGCGCCGCCCTGCGGTCGGGCTCACGACGAGCTGGGAGAGGGTGAACGGGCCGGTGTACGACGCGTCGATGAGCAGGATGTCGGGCGACTCCCAGCACGGGATGCTCGGCCAGGTGGGCCTCGCGCCCCGGTCACCCGGGCTGTGGGCCCGGATGAGCAGGTAGGGGTAGACGTCCTCGCGGCGCGGACGGTGCTCACCGCCGAGCTCCTTGATGAGCCCTTCGGCCTCCTCGCCGGTGCGGCCGGTGGGGGTCCAGCCCGGCGCGAGGTCACCCGGGGGTCGCTCGGTGTGCCCGAACGAACCCGGTGGGTCCTCACCCCGCTGCTGGGCGTCCTCCTTCTCGGAGAGCACCGGGTGCTGGGGCTGGTCGTGGTGGTCGTCATGTTTGGGTGACATGGTCAGCCTTCCTGGTCGTGGAGGCGTTCACGCCAGTGGGGGTCGGTGTTCGGCTCGTGCTCCTTCGGGGGGACGCACGTGTCGGGGCCGGGCCCGGGGAGGTAGTGGACCGCGAGGTCGTGCGCTTCCTCGTACCAGCGGTCGGGCTGCGACGGGCAGTCGTGGTCGGCGTGGAAGAACTGGGGAGACGTGCACGGCAGCGGGTAGCCGTAGTCCTGCGCTCCCACTGGGTTGATGTCGGGGACGCAGGGGACCTTGCTGCGGTCCCAGTCCCAACAGCGCCACGCGTACCCACGGTCGGAGTCGAGGTTGAAGTCGGGGATGCTGAACTCGGCGTTGCCGACCTCGGCGGCAGCCCGACCCACCAGGTACAGGCCGTAGTCGACGGGACCCCCGAGGTGCTGGTCGGCCGGGAGCCGGGTGTTGAGCACGCGCTCGGTGTCCGCCGGGTCGGCGGCCTTCTCGAGCTCGGCCCGGGCGTCGTCGTCGCCCGGGAGCACGGACAGCAGGACGGTCGAGTTGGACCCGACGACGTAGGGGCCGGCGTGCGTCGCCGATCCCTCCTGCGCGACACCGTCCCCCGCCTGGTTCGTCAGGGGGTACCTCCACGGGGCGATCCACTCCGAGGGCTTGAACTCGTCGGCCAGGGCATCCGCCTCGTACCGCAACGGGTTGGTGAGCCCGAGCGCGCCGGCGAGGTCGGGGCGACTGATCGCCGAGGGCAGGTCACGCACGATGCCGCGCGGGTAGGCGTGGTCGAGGCCCTGCGCGTCCGTGGCGTGCAGGCGCCCCGACGGTTCGGTGATCGGCGGCGGTGCGGTCGGGAGCCCGAACGGGTTGTCCAGCGCCGAGGCGATGTCGTAGGTGCCCTCGCGACCCAGCGTCGTCAGCCCGGTGCTGATCTCGGCCGGCTTCGGCATCGCGAAGCCCGCCATGACCAGCGCGCGGCGAGCCAGCAGGTAGAGGTTCCACGCCGGCACGATCACGGCCCAGTAGATGACCTCGCGGGCGGGGAACGTGGTGATGTCGGTGATCAGGCTCGGCAGGATGGTGGCCAACCACACCACGACCTGGGCGAGGTAGACCGCCCACGCGAACAGCGCGAGCAGCAGGTCGAGCAGGCTGAACGAGTCGTCATCGTCGACGTCGGCGCCACGGCTCGGGTCGTCGTCGATGCCGGAGCCACCTCCCCCCGGGGGCGTCGGGAACGAGTGGTCGGTGAACACGGACGGCGGCGGCGGCAGGCGCAGGCTGATCGCGTCACTGCTCGTCATCTTCAGGTAGCGGTAGGTGATCTCCCACATCTGCGCCATGGCGGCGGCGTTCGGCCGGCCGTCGGGCTGGCCGGTCACCGGGTCGGTGGCGGAGAAGCCGGGGTCCTGCAGCAGGATGCGCGGGCCGTTCGCGCCGTAGACGTGCTGCATGGCGTCGAGCAGGCCGTTGGTCAGGTGGTCGGGCAGCGGGCCGGTGTCCAGGTCGAAGAACGCCTGACGGTGGGACGTCGGGGTGGGACCGTCCCCGTTGTCGTATGCCGGGAAGCCGGACCAGTAGTCGTAGGCCGGGGCGTCGTCACGTCCGTTGTAGGGGGCGTCGTCACGGTGGCGGAAGGCGAGACGGAAGTGCAGCGCCGAGGTGCCGTACTCGCCGTACAGGGGGCCGGGGTGGCGGGCACCGTAGTTCTCCGAGTCCATGTGGTTCTCGACGAGGTGGTGGCGCTGCCAGTGGTCGCGGTACGGCCCCCCGGACTTGGCGTTGGTGAACGGGTGCCCCGTGACGTCCGTGGCGCAGTGCGACATCCAGCCAACCGCGAAGGCGACGCGGGCCTGCGCGTCCTGGCGCTCGGCATCCGTCGTCGCGTTGGCCAGGGCGGCCTGAGCCTGCTGGAAGAGGACGAACGGGAACTGGTAGGTGCGCCGGTAGTGGAAGGCGTCGGACCAGTAGAACGCGTCGTCCCCGAAGCCCTGCGGCACGCCGGACGTGAGGATGCCGAACCAGTCCCCCATCTCGGCGAGAAGCCCCTTGAACGCTGACAGGATCGCCGAGGTCAGCTCGTCGAGCACCTGGGCCAGCTGCGTCGACAGGCCCCCGGTCAGCTGGGAGGCGAGCTGGGGGTTGTTCGTCGCGATGGGGCCGATCCACTTCTCCCACTTGCTGACGAACTCCGCGTCGATGACCTCCCACACGTCCAGGGCCCACTGCACGACCTGCCGGATGACCTGCCCC
>NZ_DAORSO010000187.1:0-3663 GCF_035443565.1 Ornithinibacter sp.
CGCGGGTCGGCGTACAGGGCGAGGTCGACGGCGGTGTGCAGCCTCTTCTGTGCGGCTGCGGCGAGGTAGGCCTCGACGTCGTCGGCCTCCACCCAGGCGTCCTGCACCCAGGTGATCCCGAGCGACGCAAGGTGGGCGGTCGCCTCCTCGAGGGCCCGCACCCGGACGTCGAGGGGGTGCGGGCCCGCGATGTCGAGCACGAGGTCGACCGCGCCCCACTCGCGCAGCGTGCCGAGCGGCGTGCCGTCGGCGCGTCGGGCGATCTCACCGAGCGGCGGGTCGGGCGTCGAGGCGTCGATGCCGGCGAGCTCCAGCGCCATCGTGTTGACCCACACCGTGTGGTAGTCGGCGGCTCGCAGCACCACGGGTCGGTCGGGCACGGCCTCGTCGAGCCACCGGGCGTCGAACAGCCCGTCGGGCGCGAGCGCCGGGTCGTAGGACGCCCCGCGGATCCACGGCTCGTGCGGGTGCTCGGCCGCCCAGCGCGCGACCTGCGCGACGACCTCGGCGACCGACCCGGCATCCGAGATGTGTGGTCCATGGGCCTGCAGGCCCGCGAACACCGGGTGGGCGTGCCCGTCACCGAACGCCGGGATGAGGATGCCGTCACCCACCTCGACCACAGCGGCACCGGGCGTGTCCGCGAGGGCGAGCGCAGCGGCATCCACGGCAATGACGAGGCCACCGCGGATCGCGACCGCGTCGAGGTCGCCCTGCACCGGGCACCAGACGCGCCCGCGAAGAACCGTGATCAGGTCAGCGGGCTGGGCGCTCGGACACATAGATCGTGATGATGCCATCGACGACGACGGTGCCATCGGTACGAACCGCCCTGACCCGCACCGGCACGTCGCCGAGCTGCGCCCAGTCGGCCGGGTCGGTCTCCGCGATGCACAGCAGGTCGGTCGTCGACTTCGCGAGGTAGGAGACCTGCATCCCCTTGGGGATCCAGCGCCGGTCCTTCGGCGTGGTGGCCTCGGCGAGCAGGCCCATCGCTGCCTCGAGCCCGTTGCACACCGCGATGGCGTGCAGGGTGCCGATGTGGTTGTGCACCGCCCGGCGGTTGCGGATGGTCAGCTCGGCGTGGTGCGGTCGCACGTCGCGCACCTGCGGCCGCACGGTGCGGAAGTAGGGGGCCTTGTTCGCGAAGAGCAGCGAGAAGGCGCGCTTGCCGAACGGGCGGGCGGACATCGAGCGGTACAGCGCGTAGGTGTCAGGCACCCGGCCGAGGTTACCGGCGAGTACTGCCGGCCGGGTTAACGTGTGGCCATGACCACCCCCTCCTACCCCGGCCAGCCCGGCTTCGTCGTGCCCGCACCCGAGGACCGGCCACGGTTCGACCGGCGGGCGGTGCGGGTGCTGGTGCTCGACGAGGACGACCGGATGCTCCTGTTCAAGGACTCCGACCTCGGGCTGGACCCGGTCGCGCACTGGTGGGTGACGCCCGGCGGGGGTGTCGACCCGGGCGAGAGCGACCTCGAGGCCGCGGTGCGCGAGCTGTGGGAGGAGACCGGCCTCGTCGTGGATGCCGGGGACCTCGTCGGCCCGCTGCTCACCCGGGTCGTCGTGCACGGCTACAGCGACAAGGTGGTCGACCAGCACGAGGTGTTCTACGTGGTGCGGGTGGCGGCCTTCGAGGTGGACACCACGTCGCACACCGAGGAGGAGCAGCTGACCGTGGCCGACATCCGGTGGTGGGCCCTGCCCGACCTCGCCGCCACCGACGACGACGTCTGGCCCCGCGACGTGCTGGCGGTGCTCGAGCTGGCCTCCCGACCGCACGAGTGGGCCGACGGCCCGGTGGTCGCCCCGCCCGTGCAGGAGTCGAGCGTCCCCGCCCCGTGACAGGGAGCTGTGACAGTGCCTCGTGACAGGCTGCCGTCATGGACGTCAAGAGCACGGTGTGGCACTACCTGAAGAACGCTCGCGAGCAGGTTCTCTGGAAGGTCGAGGGGCTGCCCGAGCGCGACCAGCGGATGCCGCTCACCCCCACCGGCACGAACCTGCTCGGTGTCGTCAAGCACCTGGCCGGGGTCGAGGCCGAGTACTTCGGCATGTGCCTGGGCCGCCCGTGGCCGCAGCCGATGGCGTTCTGGGCGGACGACGCGCAGCCCAACGACGACATGTGGGCCACCGCAGACGAGTCGCCGGCGCAGATCCTCGACCTCTACCGCCGTGTCACAGCCTTCGCCGACGAGACCATTGCGCCCCTGCCCCTGGACACCAGGGCCCACGTGCCGTGGTGGAGGGAGCCGGACACCACGCTGCACCACCTGCTGGTGCACATGACCGCTGAGACGGCCCGGCACGCCGGGCACCTGGACATCCTGCGCGAGCAGGTCGACGGTCAGGCCGGCTGGTCGCCCGAGCACCCGAACCTGCCCGAGGGCGGCGCGGACCACTGGGCGGCCTACGTGGCCCGGCTCCGCGAGATCGCCGAGCGCGCGTAGCCCTGCACCAGCAGCGCGAGCCCGGCGGTCACCAGCACCGCGCACCCGGCGAAGGCGGCGGCGTACCCGAGGGTGCCGCTACCGACGCCCGCGAGCGCGACGACCGGGCCGGCGAGGATCGCCCCCACGCGCGTGGTGTTCATGAACAGCGCCGACGCCAACCCGGGCCGGCCGACGACGTCCTGCACCAGGGTCAGGCCGACCCCTGAGGCACAGGCGACGTACACCGCGCTGAGCACCTGAAGGCCGAGGAGCCCGACCGGCCCGCTGACGAGGGTCATGGCCGCGTAGTAGGCGATACCGGCCACGCACCCGGCCGCGACCAGGCGGCGCTGCCCGACGCGCACCGAGTGCCGGCCCAGCAGGAGCAGGATGGGGATCTCGAGAGCTGCGGCGGTGCCCAGCGCCGCACCGGCCCAGACGAGGTCGAGACCGAGCCGCTGCGTGACGAGCAGCGGCAGGGCGGACACGCACGCGGTGATCGCGGCATTGAGCACCACGAAGACGGCGAGCAGCCGCGCGACCTCGGGGCGCCGCACGGCATCCACCATGCGATCGTCCGAGGTGTCCGCGTCGACGGCGGGCCGGGGGGCCACGGTGCGGCCGCGGATCATCGCGATGGTGACGCCGAAGGCGGCCACGGCGATGCCGGCGATCGCCCAGAGCACGGCGCGGTCGCCGAGCAGCCCCATGAGGAATGCCGCGAGCGGCGGCCCGGCGACCCAGGCGAGCGAGAACACCGCCCGGGTGCGCATGACGTCCTGCACCGAGGCGCCGGTGGAGCGCTGGTGGGCGAAGATCAGCCCGATGCCGACACCTGCCGGTCCGCCCAGCGAGACGAGTGCGATGACCGCCGCCGGGAGCGTGCTCGACAGCGCCAGGGCCGTGACGAGCAGGACCGTGAAGACACCGCACCACAACAACGGGCGCAGGTAGTCGCCCGAGCGGTCGGCCCGGGTGGGCACGACGAGCGTGGAGACGAAACTGCTGACGTTGTAGGCAGCCAGCGCCAGCCCGACCTGGCCCGGGGTCGCGTCGTACAGGGTGACGAGGATGATGCCGATCGCCGGGTTGAGGAAGGCGAACTGCACGCCCCACAGGAGCGCGGACACCGACAGCAGCGCCCGGTCCCTGCGCACCGGGACCGTCGCGGCGGTCACTTCTTGGTGGCCTGCGCCCCGGCGCCGTCGGAGGTCAGCGCGGCGATGAAGGC
>NZ_DAORSO010000188.1:0-3595 GCF_035443565.1 Ornithinibacter sp.
GGACGCGAGGAACACCAGGGCACGAACGACCATCCGGATCATGGAGGGAGCCTAGCGGCGCCCTCGGTGGCGCTCGTCGTCGTCGCCCGTGTCGCCTAGAGCGGCGTGCTCCCCGTCGTCCCGACGAGCATGTCGCGGAACTCCGGCCCGGCGAGGCGCTGGGACTCCGCGCGCGCGGCGTCGACGCGCCCCGGCATCCCGAGTCGTTGCGTCGGCTCCTCGTTGCCCGGCGTCGAGACGAACTTCTCGATCGCCGCGAGACCCGCATCGGCGCGCGACCGGGCGGCATCCTGCTTGGCGTCCAGACGCTCGGCGTACCAGTCGGAGGCCAGCACCGACTCCCGGGTGAACATCTCCCGGAACTCGGGGGAGTCCAGGGTCAGCCCCGACGCGGTGACGCCGTCGGCCATGATCTCGAGCAGTGCCCGCAGCGGCGGGATCGCGAGGTCGATGGTGCCGTCCTTGACGAAGGCCCGCGCCACCCGCTCGTGGGTCATCGCGATGGTCGTCACCGACTCCGCGAACACGGCCGGGTCCTGCAGCTCGGGGCGCAGCATCTCGGGGGTGAACACGACCTCGGGGTGCAGGAAGACGCGGCCGAAGTACTTCGTCGCCATCGTCTCGGTCATCCGGTAGCCGAGGCGGCTGGCGGGCACGCGCCGACCGTCGTGCTCGACGTCCTCGACCTTCTCCAGGGCGCCCTCGGCGATGAGGTTGCGCGCGTCGCGCTCCTGTGGGGTCATCCGGGTGAACAGCTCGGGCACGAGGAGCGAGACGTCGTGGTCGACGCGCACGTGCGGCCCGACGAACCCGGCCGCGGACAGCCAGCCGTCGTGCCCGGTGAGCACGTAGCTGAGCAGGTTGGCGTTGAGGTCGATGATCGTCGGCAGCGCGTTGAACGGACCCTTGGTCAGGGCGCCCTCGGAGCCGGCGCCGGTCGTCGACGGCGACTTGCCCGTCATCGACGCGATGAACTCCATGAAGAGCTCGGGCACCTCCATGTAGTGCAGCGGGCCGTACGAGCACAGGGCGGGGACGCCGGCCTCGGGCGGGTTGTTGCGCCGACCGGCCGCGACGACGTCCACTGGCCGGGGAAGGGGGGCACTCGCCGGCATCCCCGCCGCCAGGCGCTCGCTGAGGTGCGCCACCGCGGTGGCCTTCGCGTTGGTGAGGTCGGGCCGCTGCTGGAGGTAGCGCGGGTTCTTCGACGGCTTGCCGTCGACGATGCGCGGATTCGCCGAGCTGACGACGAAGTCGGGCCCGACCCCCTCGGGGGTGTCGGCGAACTCGCGGATGAGGGTGGCCATCGGCTCGGTGAACGCCGTGAAGCTGACCGCGTCGTCACGCATCGCCACGGCATCCGCGTGGGTGAGGGGGGCGAAGTTGGACAGGAACGTGCCGGGGGTCGCGATGTCCCGCTCGGCCACCGAGTCGTACCCGCGGTGGATGGCGTCGTCGGGTCGCTGGAAGAGCAGGTTCTCGCAGTTCTCGACGAGCTTGTACGAGCGATTCGGGTCCAGGCCCAGCTGGTCGCCGGGAACGACGGTGGATGCCGTGATGTCGTCCTGCGTCTGGACCTTCACCGCGGGCGCGAAGTCGTGACGCAGGCTGAACAGGCGCCACCGGCCGTCGGTGTCGAAGCCCACCCGCAGCATGTTGAGGGTGATCTTCGTGCCGTCCAGGTGCAGCGAGTTGCCGGTGCGGCCGTCGATCTCGGCGACGCTGAAGTGGCTGCGCCAGTCCTGACCCCACTGCGGCTGGTACGAGCGCTTGACGACGTAGACGAGTTCCTTGACGTACGGCGGGATCGTGCGCAGCCAGGCGTTGTACTCCTGCGTGTACGTCGAGGGCGAGGGCGTCAGCAGCTTGATGACCGACCCGATCGAGCGCTCCGGTGACAGGATCGGCCGGTGGTCGGTGCCCCGCTGGGCGGGGTCGAGGAAGCGGTCGGTGAGGTCGCGATCGAGGATGGCCGCGACGGCATCCAGGTCGGCGTCGACGTCGGCGACGAAGACCGAGCCGACGATGAACGCGTCGGTGATGGCCTTGGAGATCTCGGACTTGCCTCCGCCGGAGACCGTCGCCGGCTTGTGGCACGACGTGGCGGTCGCGGCGGTGCCGACGAGGGTCCACGTGCTGGGGTCGTGGGGTTGCTGAGCGACGGTGACCCGGTAGCCGCTCGGGCTGAGGTAGACGGTGTCGGCACGCAGGGGGATGCCGTTCGCCTGGCTCTGCGTGGCACCCTCGTCGGTCGTGGCGTCGCCCCAGGTGACCGTCATGTCCTTCATCGAGAAGCGCGCCTGTGCCGGCACGATGACGATGTGCGGCTGCTCGCCGTCGACGGCGTGGCCCTGCGGCTGGAGGGTGAAGCGCTGCGGGTCGCGCGCGACGACGTCGGCGACGCTCACGGCATCCGCGACGCCTGAGTACCTGCCGGTGTACTCCTGACCGAGGTTGTAGCTCGCGAAGACCAGCGCCCCGCCGGAGTGCTCCTCCTCGGCATTGCCGAACAGGTTGGCGGAGTAGGAGATCTGCGTCTTGACCTCCTTCTTGCAGTACCCGAAGTAGGTGTCGGCGATGACGGTGACGATGACGCCGCGCTCGTCACGGGCGCAGATCTTGAAGGCCTTGCCCCCGTTGTAGAGCTCGTCCTCGCTCGACCAGCACATGCCGTCACGCTGCTGGCGCTCGGTGGCGTCGTCGACGTGCGGCAGGCCCAGCTCCTTCTTCGTGACGCGGATCAGGTGCGGGGCGAGGATGACGCAGCCGGTGTGGCCGGTCCACGTCTCGGGCGCCAGCGAGGCGTCGTTCTCCGGGAGGTAGGGGTCGCCGCCGTTGCCGAAGATCCCTTCGACGAAGTCGAGGTTCGCGACCGTGCCGCCGGGCACGATGAAGCGCGTCTCCATCCGCTTCTCGCGCACCGACCCCGGCACCTCCGGGGCGACGAGCGGGCGCAGGTGCAGCGAGACGAAGCAGGCCGCCGGGTTCGGCTGGTTCGCCGAGTAGGGCAGCACCATGTCGACCTCGGGCGGTTGGAAGGCCAGGCCGAGCAGCTTCGCGAAGACGGCCTTCGGCACGGCGATCTTGTCGTCCGGGATCGGCAGGCCACCCTCGGCGATGTGGAAGACGCCGGCCGTGGTGCGCCGGTCGTTGGCCGGGTTGTGCAGCACCCCGTTGACGAGCCGGTAGCTGCTCAGCAGGGGTGAGCTGAAGGTGTCGCCGTCGAAGGGCAGCGACAGCTCGCGGGCCAGGCCCGGCTGGTCGAGCACGAGGGTGCGCCGCGGCAGCTGCGGGTGCTCCCCGGTGTCGGCGAGGTAGTCGTCGAGGAAGGCCTGGATGCGGCCGTCGGCGGCGCACAGGCGGTCGGCCAGGCGCCGACTGAGCTCGCGCTGGCGAGCCAGGATCGGTGCTGCCAGGTGCGCGGCCTCGGTGTCCTCGAACCCCTGCGGGAGAGGGAGGCCGAGCTGGGCGAGCCGCAGGTTGATACCGGCGTTCTGCGCAGAGGTTCGGACGGCGGTGTTCTCGGTGGCAGTCACGCAACCAGTCTGTCCCTGCCGGGGTCGCGTCGCCATTCAGGAAAGCCTCATCAACTTTC
>NZ_DAORSO010000189.1:0-3592 GCF_035443565.1 Ornithinibacter sp.
GAGGTCGTCGAGGTGTCCTGCCCGAGCTTCAGCTACGCCCTGGCCGCGTACTACCTCATCCTCCCGAGCGAGGCCTCGAGCAACCTCGCGAAGTTCGACGCCATGCGCTACGGGCTGCGCGTCGCCCCCGACGACATCGATGCGCCGAGCGCCGAGCAGGTCATGGCCGCCACCCGCGACGCCGGCTTCGGCGACGAGGTCAAGCGGCGCATCATCCTGGGCACCTACGCCCTGTCCAGCGGCTACTACGACGCCTACTACGGGTCGGCCCAGAAGGTGCGTCGACTCATCGCCAACGACTTCGCGGCAGCCTTCGAGACCGCCGACGTCCTGGTCTCACCGACGGCGCCGACGACGGCCTTCAAGCTCGGCGACAAGCTCGATGACCCGATGGCGATGTACCTCAACGACATCGCGACCATCCCCGCCAACCTCGCCGGCATCCCCGGCATGTCGGTGCCGAGCGGGCTCGCGACCGAGGACGGGTTGCCGGCCGGCTTCCAGATCCTCGCCCCCGCGATGCAGGACCAGCGGTTGTATGCCGTCGGTGCGGCCCTCGAGGCCAGGCTCACCGCCGCGTGGGGTGGGCCGCTGCTCGACCGGGCGCCCGACCTGCTCGGTAACGTCCGGCACCTTGGGCCCCAGGACAGCCACCTTGCCGGACGCAACGCAGGAACGGAAGCCTGAGCCATGACCCAGACCCACGCCGAGGCGACCCTTCCCTTCGACGACGCGATCGCCGCGTTCGACCCCGTCATGGGACTCGAGGTGCACGTCGAGCTGAACACCGCGACGAAGATGTTCTGCGGCTGCCCGACCGAGTTCGGCGCCGAGCCCAACACCCAGACCTGCCCGGTGTGTCTGGGTCTGCCCGGTGCCCTGCCGGTCGTCAACGCGGTGGCCGTGGAGTCGGCGATCCGCATCGGGCTCGTGCTCAACTGCGAGATCGCGCAGTGGTGCCGGTTCGCCCGCAAGAACTACTTCTACCCGGACATGCCGAAGAACTTCCAGACCTCGCAGTACGACGAGCCGATCGCGTTCGAGGGCTACCTCGACGTCGAGCTCGACGACGGCACGGTCTACCGGGTCGAGATCGAGCGGGCCCACATGGAGGAGGACACCGGCAAGTCGCTGCACGTCGGTGGCTCGACGGGTCGCATCCACGGCGCGACGCACAGCCTCGTCGACTACAACCGCGCCGGCATCCCGCTCATCGAGATCGTCACGAAGCCGCTGACCGGGGCAGGGGAGCGGGCTCCCGAGATCGCCCGCGCCTACGTGGCCACCCTGCGTGACCTGCTCAAGGCCCTGGACGTCTCCGACGTGCGGATGGAGCAGGGCTCGATGCGCTGCGACGTGAACCTCTCGCTCATGCCCAAGGGCGCCGAGGTGTTCGGCACCCGCTCTGAGACCAAGAACGTCAACTCGCTGCGCTCGGTCGAGCGGGCGGTGCGCTACGAGGTCGGGCGGCATGCTGCCGTGCTCACCTCGGGCGGGACCATCGTGCAGGAGACGCGACACTGGCACGAGGACACCGGGGTCACGACCTCGGGGCGCGCGAAGTCCGACGCCGACGACTACCGCTACTTCCCCGAGCCCGACCTCGTGCCCGTGGCACCCTCGCGCGAGCTGGTCGAGTCGCTGCGGGCGACGCTGCCCGAGCCGCCCGCGGCCCGCCGCAAGAGGCTCCAGGGTGAATGGGGCTTTGCCGACCTCGAGATGCGCGACGTCGTCAACGCCGGGCTGGTCGACCTCGTGGAGGAGACCGTCGCCGCAGGTGCGTCCCCGGCGGGTGCGCGCAAGTGGTGGTCCGGTGAGGTGGCGCGGCGCGCCAACGCCGAGGGTCTCGACGTACCGACGTACGCCGCCGGTCTGGGGGTCGGCGCGGCATCCGTCGTCGAGCTCGAGGGTCTCGTGACGTCCGGTCGACTCAACGACTCGATGGCTCGTCAGGTCTGGGAGGGCGTGCTGGCCGGGGAGGGCACTCCGACGCAGGTCGCGGACGCCCGTGGGCTCGAGCTGGTGCAGGACACCGGCGCCCTCGAGGCGGCCGTGGACGCCGTCATCGCGGCCAACCCCGACGTGGCCGACAAGATCCGTGACGGCAAGGTCGCGGCCGCGGGCGCGCTCATCGGTCAGGTCATGAAGGCGATGAAGGGCCAGGCGGATGCCGGTGCGGCGCGGGCGATCATCATGGAGCGGCTCGGCCAGTCCTGACCCCGGGGCCGGGCCTGCCTGCCCGACGTCCCTGCATCGACCAATAGGTCGATGCAGGGACGTCGCCGGCTGTTCGTGAGGTGACCTATTGGTCGATGTGGGGTCCGTTCCGCGGTGCGGAACCCCGCTGTGAGGTGGCAGGACGGCATCCACTAGACTTGAACCACTCCAGTTCGGCTGGCGGCAATGGTGACGCCCCCTGGTAGGTAACCCCCCCTCACAAGGAGAAGTGACGTCATGTCCCTCGTCAACACGACCATCAAGCCCTTCGAGGCCACTGCCTTCGTCAACGGCTCGTTCGTCCCGGTGTCCTCGGCGGACATCGAGGGGAAGTGGGCGATCTTCTTCTTCTACCCGGCCGACTTCACCTTCGTCTGCCCGACCGAGCTCGGCGACCTCGCCGACCACTACGAGGAGCTCAAGGCCCTCGGCGTCGAGGTCTACTCGGTGTCCACCGACACGCACTTCACCCACAAGGCGTGGCACGAGGCGTCCGACACCATCCGCAAGGTCACGTACCCGATGATCGGCGACCCGACACAGCGCATCTCCAAGAACTTCAAGATCCTGCGCAAGGCCGAGGGCCTGGCCGACCGCGGCACCTTCCTCGTCGACCCCGACGGTGTGATCCAGTTCCACGAGGTCACCGCCGAGGGCATCGGCCGCAACGCCGCCGAGCTCGTGCGCAAGGTCAAGGCCGCCCAGTACGTCCGCAACCACCCGGGTGAGGTCTGCCCCGCCAAGTGGGAAGAGGGCGAGGACACCCTGGCCCCGTCGCTCGACCTCGTCGGAAAGATCTGATCGCATGCTCGATCCGGCTCTCGCCAAGCAGCTGTCGGCCTACCTGACCAAGGTGGTCGACCCCGTCGAACTCGTCAGCAGCCTCGACGAGTCGGCCACCTCGGGCCAGCTCGCCGACCTCCTCGACGAGATCGCGAGCCTGTCCGGTGGCCGGATCGTCCACGTGCGCGGTGGGGATGCCGCACGCCGCCCCTCCTTCCGGATCGTGCGCGTGGGCACCGCCATCGAGGTGGAGTTCGCCGGGATGCCGCTCGGGCACGAGTTCACCTCGCTCGTGCTCGCGCTGCTCCAGGTGGGCGGGCACCCCGCAACCGCTGCCACGGAACTCCTGGATGCCGTTCGCGGCCTCACGGGGGAGCACCGGTTCGAGACGTACTTCAGCCAGTCGTGCCAGAACTGCCCGGACGTCGTGCAGGCGCTCAACCTGATGAGCATCCTCAACCCCGGCATCAGCCACGTCGCCATCGACGGCGCGGTCTTCCCGGGTGAGGTCGAGGAGCGCGGCGTGCTCGCGGTGCCCATGGTCTTTCGCAACGGCGAGCTCTTCGGCCAGGGGCGGATGACCCTCGAGGAG
>NZ_DAORSO010000190.1:0-3589 GCF_035443565.1 Ornithinibacter sp.
CGGCATGGGCGAGGTCGACGAGGTCACGGAGCGGGTGCTGGCCACCCTGGCCTGATCCGGCACCAGCCGATCCAACCTCGGTCGCTCAGCAACGCAGAAGTTCGGAGGGCACGCAGCAATTGCTGCTTGCCATCCGAACTTCTGCGTTGCGGGCCCTGCCGAAACCGCGGGTAGGGTCTTGCGCATGGGTCTTTTCAACCGTGACCGCTGCGAGGGCAAGAACCCTGAGCAGCTCGCCGGCATGCGCACCGCCGGCCTCCTCGTCGGCCGCACGCTCGAGGTGGTGGCCGCCGCGGTCCGCCCGGGCATGACGACGCTCGACCTCGACACGTTGGCCGAGACCCACATCCGCGACCACGGCGGCATCCCGAACTTCCAGCTCGTCCCCGGGTACCGGCACACCCTGTGCACGAGCGTGAACGACGAGATCGTGCACGGCATGCCGGGCTCGCGCGTCCTGCGTGAAGGGGACGTGCTCTCCATCGACTGTGGCGCCCAGGTGGGTCTGTGGAACGGCGACGCCGCCATCAGCGTGGTCGTCGGCGGTCGCGAGGCCGGCTCTGCCCAGGACCTCGCCCTCATCGACGACACCGAGACCTCCCTGTGGGCGGGCATCGCCGCCCTGCGCGTGGGGCAGAGCCTGTATGCCGTCGGCGCCGCCGTCGAGGACAGCCTCACCGCCTCGGGGGAGGAGCGCGGCTGGGAGTACGGCATCGTCGAGGACTACGTGGGCCACGGCATCGGCACGTCGATGCACATGGACCCCAACGTCCCGAACTACCGGGTCTCGGGCAAGGGCCCCAAGGTCGTCGAGGGCACGACGATCTGCATCGAGCCGATGGTCACCCTCGGTGAGCAGGACAACCACGTGCTCGACGACCAGTGGACCGTCGCCACCAACGACCGGTCGCGCGCCGCCCACTGGGAGCACTCGATCGCCGCGACCTCCGCCGGGTTGTGCGTGCTCACCGCGATCGACGGCGGCGCGCAGCGACTGGCTGCCATGGGCGCACCGTTCGCCGCGATCGACCCCGCCTGACCGTCGGACGACCCCGCCTGACCGGGCCCCGGGCCCACCCACGCGGCCGTTCGCCGACGACTCGAACCCGCCGACCGCACACCCTCGCGGTGTGCCCGATCTCTCGCTGACCCCCCGCCGCGACGCCGTTAGGGTGGCCTGCGGGGCCCGTCTCGCGGCCCCGCCCACCGTCGGGAAGGGAGCACGATGTCGGACCCGTCCGCCGTGCCGAGCACCATCGATCTCGCTGCAGGCTTTCCCGAGCAGACCCGCGAGGACTGGCAGGTGCTGGTCGCGGCCGTGCTCAACAAGGGGCGAGCACCCGACGCACAGCTCGACGGTGCCGCCGCCGAGCAGGCACTGCGTCGCCATCTCGAGGGTGGGCTCGAGGTGGATGCCGTCTACCTGCGTGAGGACCGCACCCTCGGCTCACCGGGCCGGATGCCGTTCACCCGCGGTCGCGCGGTGCGCGACGCCACCGCTCCGTGGGACGTCCGCCAGCGGCATGACGACCCCGACGTCGCCGTCACCCGGGCTGCCGTCCTCGACGACCTCGAGCACGGTGTGACCTCGGTCTGGCTGCACATCGGGGACGACGGGCTCGCCGTGGGCGATCTGCGCGAGGCGCTCGCGGACGTGCGCCTCGACCTCGCCCCGGTCGTCGTGTCGTCGCACACCCACCAGGTCGAGGCTGCCCAGGCGCTGCTCGACCACGTCGGCGACCATCCCAGCGTCGGGGGCAACCTCGGTCTCGACCCGCTCGGCTCCGCTGCCCGCCTCGGCACCGCGCCCGATCTCGCCCCCCTGGCCGACCTCGTCCGGGCCGCTGCGGACCGCCCGGGCTGGCGCGCCGTCACCGTCGACGCCACGGTACTGCACGACGCGGGCGCCACCGACGTCGACGCTCTCGCCGCAGCGGTCGCCACGGGTGTCGCCTACGTGCGTCACCTCGAGGCCGCCGGCATCACGCCCGCGCAGGCCTTCGACCAGATCGAGTTCCGCGTCGGGGCCAGCGCCGACCAGTTCCTGACCGCCGCGGCCCTGCGGGCCCTGCGCCGGGTGTGGGCCCGCGTCGGCGAGGCGAGTGGCGTCCCCGAGGCCGGCCGCGGTGCGCGCACCCACGCGGTCACGAGCCTGCGGATGTTCACCCGTGAGGACCCGTGGGTCAACGTCCTGCGCGGCACCCTCGCCACGTTCGGCGCCTCGATCGGTGGTGCAGACGCCATCACCGTGCTGCCGTTCGACACCGTGCTCGGCCTGCCCGAGCGCCTCGGGCGCCGACTCGCCCGCAACACCCAGATCCTGCTGGCCGACGAGGCCAACGTCGCCCGGGTCACCGACCCCGGGGGTGGGTCGTGGTACCTCGAGTCGCTCACCGACGACGTGGCCAGGGCCGTCTGGGCCCGCTTCCAGCAGATCGAGGCCTCCGGTGGCGCGGTGCAGGCGCTCGCCGACGGCCTCTTCGCCTCCTGGGTCGCGGATGCCGTGGCGCAGCGCGACCGCGACCTCGCCACCCGGTCGCGTCCCCTCACGGGGGTGTCGATGTTCCCGCTGGTCGGGGAGGTCACCCCCGACCGGCGCCCCCGGGTGCACCTGCCCACCGCGGTAGGTGGGTTCGCCCCGCGACGCGACGCGACGGCATACGAGGCACTTCGTGACCGGGCCGGAGAGCTGGGCCGGCCTGCGGTCGTCGTCCACACCCTCGGCACCCGCCGGGACTTCGGTGCACGACAGGCGTTCGTCACCAACCTGCTCGCCGCCGGAGGGATCTCCGCCGTGCAGGAGGGGGCGAAGGTCGCCATCCTGGCGTCCAGCCGTGCCGGTTACGCCGAGCACGGGGCGTCGGCGATCGAGGCGCTGCGTGCCGCCGGGGTCGACACCGTCCTCGTCGCAGGCCGGGCCAGCGAGCTCGGCGACAGCGCGGGTGCCGTCGACGGCGAGGTTCACGACGGCATCGACGTCGTGGCGTTCCTCTCCGACGTGCTCGACCGCCTCACCCCACCACGTGATGCCGGCACCACCACGGAAGGTTCCCGATGAGCGCCGTCCCCGACTTCACCACCGTCGACCTCGGTGCGGTTGAGCCGACCGCGGCCGCAGCCGACGACGCGCAGCACACGGGGGAGGTGTGGCTCACCCCGGAGCAGGTTCCGGTGAAGCCGCTCTACACCGAGGCCGACCTCGCCGGGCTCGACTTCCTCGACACCGTGCCGGGTGCACCGCCCTACCTGCGCGGCCCCTACCCGACGATGTACACGACGCAGCCGTGGACCATCCGCCAGTACGCCGGGTTCTCCACCGCCGAGGAGTCGAACGCGTTCTACCGGCGCAACCTCGCGGCCGGCCAGAAGGGCTTGTCCGTCGCCTTCGACCTGGCCACCCACCGCGGCTACGACTCCGACCACCCGCGGGTGACGGGAGACGTCGGCATGGCCGGGGTGGCGATCGACTCGATCTACGACATGCGCACCCTGTTCGACCGCATCCCGCTGGACCAGATGTCGGTGTCGATGACGATGAACGGGGCGGTCATCCCGATCCTCGCGCTGTTCGTCGTCGCCGCTGAGGAGC
>NZ_DAORSO010000191.1:0-3546 GCF_035443565.1 Ornithinibacter sp.
ACGTCAGCGAGCATGACCTCGGGGCGCGACTCGTCCATCCGGCCATCCTGCCTCGCACCACCGACACCGGGCGGAGTCAGTGCTCGGCGCGTTCGACCAGCCAGTCGATCGGCGTGCAGGTCCCGTTGTTCGACTTCTCGGCCGAACACGCGGTCACCCCGACGACCACCGGCATCCGCGCCTCGATGGTGAAGCGATCGCCCGGACGGGTGGGCGGAGGGTCGATGTGCAGCTCACCGCGGGCGTCGGTCCACACGTCCATGAAGACGTTGAGGGTCGACCCGATCGAGTCCGGGTCGACGCCGAAGGGGGCCAGTGCCCCGCACAGGTTGGCGAAGCACGACGGGTGGGGGGCACCGTCGAACTCCGGGTAGAGCAGGTCGAACGTGGCCTGGCTGCACGGCGTGAGCGTCAGGTCGTGCACGCCCACGGTGTCGTCGACGACGTCGGCCATGACCTGGCTGCGGTTGGACCACAGCCGGGACCCGGTCGACACGTAGATCGAGTTCCCGAAGTCGGTCGTGCGGCCGGCTGAGAACACCTCGGCAGGGTCCCCGGCCGCCACGAGGTAGAGGTCGCTGACCTGCTCACCCAGGGGGTCGAGCACGGTGAGCCGATCGCCCGGCTCGAGCTCGACGGCGACGCCGGTCTGGGGAGCGATCCGCGACCAGCCCGGTGCAGGGTCGGAGTCGGTTCCGGCGTAGGACGGTGGGGTCGCATGGCGAGGGAAGCGGGTTCGTGCCGGGTTCACAGCTGCTCCTCCACTGCACAGGCTCCCCCAGTTGCGACGGCCGTCTCGGTTGCGTCGGCCGCATCGGTTGGGCCCGCTGCGTCGTCTGCCTTGGCTGCATCCGTTGCGCTGAAGGGCGCCGACCACCGGTCAGGAACGGCGCGCCCTGCGTACTGGCGAGCCTCGGACTCCTCGCCGTGGTCGCGCACCATGGGGTTGAGGGACCCCTGGAGGTTGGTGTCGCGGCGTCGAATGGTGTCGCGCATCCGGTCGAATCGACCGTCGGCTCTCAGCCGCTCGAACTGCTCGTGGAGGTTGAACACCAGGGTCGGCAAGGGGGTGCGACGCGCGACGCGTGAGCTGTTGGGATGCAGCCCGACCACGAAGAACGCCGTGCCGGACAGGCTGAACGCGAAGTGCGGGCTGTCGGGGTCGGCGGCGACACCGTCAGCCCACGGCTCGTCGTCCTGGTCGTGCAGGTGTTGAAGCGCACCCCAGAGCAGGTCCTCGAACTCGCGCTCGTCCTTCGGAACTGGTTCACGGAAGCAGGCGACGAACGACACGAGGTCTCCCTCGACGTCGACCTCGTCGACGTAGCGGGCGAGGGCCGCAGCCACGAGGTCGAGGCTGCCTCCGCCGCTGGTGTCGGAGAGGTCGTCGAGGACGACGAGGGTCGCAGCATCGCGCCGGAACACCGACCGAGCGCCGAGGCAGGGGTACTCGGGGTGGGCCACCATCTCCTCGACAGCCTCGATGATGTCGCGTGCTGGGCCGTCGCCAAGGTCTTCGGCGGCGCGCTCCTCTAGCAGGTCCTTGAGGCGCTCGCTCATCGGACGGCGGCAGAACGGGCGGGCACGGCGACTCCTTAATGTGGGACCTTCACCGTGACACAGGCCAGACGGGCGTCGGGCTTTGGTGCCCGACGGATTGGTGAGCGCAAGGTCACGCGGCGGTGTCGCACAGGTCAGGCGGGCGGGTGATGTGGGTGCGCCCTGAGGGGGTGGTCCACGTGCAGACCCCGTCTGGAGTCATCGTCACGCCCCAGCCGGCGTGGTGCTTGAAGCCGTGGTGCGCGGGGCAGAGCGCCTGCAGATTCGCCTCCTCGGTCTGCCCTGCCGGAAAGGCCACGACGTGGTCGAGGTGGCACCGCCGGGCCTGGACCGAGCACCCCGGGAAGCGGCAGTGCCCGTCGCGCGCTCGCACCTTCGCCGCGAGCGCGGCATGCGGACGATAGGTGCGCCGCTGCGGGAGCCCCCCATCCGCCGACCCCGGGGTGCCGTCGATGATCCGCACCCCCGTGTCGGGATCGTTGAGCAAGGCGGCCACCTGGTCGGGCAGCAGTGCACCCACTCCCGGCGTCTGGACCAGCCCCGGGACGAACCACACGGGCGCACCGGTCAGGTCGGTGACCCGCGGCGGCGGATCGGGATCCGCCGGTGACGGTGGTGGCGGGCGGTGCGACAGGAAGGGGTTGGCCTCCGTCTCGAGCCAGGCCCCCACGGATCGGCCGTGGGCGCGCTCCAGCGCCCCCGCGTCGAGGGTGTGGCGCGTGACCGAGCCCAACACCAGGTCGATCACGACCGCGTCAGCACCCTGAACACGCCCGTCACCACCCTGCGGACGCCCCTCGCCAGCCAGTGGATGCTCGTCACCGCACTGCGGACGCATCGCAGCCTCAGCAGCAGCACGCTCCGCGACCCGGTCGACGAATGACGGCGGCACGGCGCTCGCGACCGGGACCACGAGCTCGACGATCGTCTGCACGGTGGCGTTGCCCAGCACCAGATCAGCCAACGCATCAACCCGCGCCTGCTCCACCGTTCGTCTGACCCCTCGCGCAGCAGCCTTCATCGATGTCGCACCCACACGATCAGCAGCCAGATACTCCTGGGCGAGCGCGTCGATCGCCGCGAACATGCGCCGAGACACCTCGTCAGGCAGGTCCGCCGTCCACCGCATCACCCCCGGCACCTGCGACGCACCCACCCGCACGGACCGACGCCTCGGCGCCCGGGCTTGACCGCGGGCAACCGACTCGGCGTCAGCCCGCGCCGCCGCAGACCGCGCCCGCTCGACCAGACGCGGCTTCGGCAAGGCCGCCACGTCGCCGGCGAACAACCGCGCCTCGAACTCCACCAGGTGCTTGGCGTCGACATCAGCGGCAGCCGCCACCACGGCATCCACCCGCCACGGCTCCAGGTCGCCCGCCAACGCCAGCCCCAGCGTCGTGGGCAGCTCCATCAACCAGCGCGCCCGGTTCAACCGCGTGCGCATCGTGCGTGGGCTGATCCGCAGCTCAGGAGCCAACATCGACGCCGCGACCTGCTCGGGCTCCGGCAGCGCGATCGCGCCGCGATCCCCGCGCCACACCCCACCGGCGGCCTCGACCTCCTCACGCTGGGCATCGCGCGCGCTCATCAGGTCGGCCGCGTGGTGCTCCTGCGCGTCGAGCACGTGCTCGGCGAAGCGGTCGACGGCCACCGCCTGCATCGCGACCGCCCACGACGACACCCGCTGGGTCGCCACGACCACCGCCTCGGCGGCATCCACGCCCAGCCCCGACACGGCATCCGCAGTCATCGTGGACAACAAGACCGCCAGTTCACCCGGCGGCGACTGCCGCACCTGGGTGACGCTCGGGAACCGGTCGATGTCCATGAACTGACACTACGGGCGACCACCGACAGGCCGTCTGACCTGCGCAAACACCGATCAGGCGCCGGTGAACTCCGCGGGTCGCTTGGCGAGGAAGGCGGCGACCCCCTCGCGGTAGTCGGCGGTGTGGGACAGCGCCGTCTGGCCGACCTCCTCGCGCG
>NZ_DAORSO010000192.1:0-3527 GCF_035443565.1 Ornithinibacter sp.
CCGGTAAGGGATCGGCCATCAAGCGGGTCACCGAGTACCTCAACCCCCGCTCGGCGCGGGTCGTCGCGCTGCCCACACCGACCGAGCGCCAACGCACCCAGTGGTACTTCCAGCGGTACATCGAGCACCTGCCGGCCGCCGGTGAGATCGTGCTCTTCGACCGCAGCTGGTACAACCGCGCCGGTGTCGAGCGCGTGCTCGGGTACTGCACCCCCCAGGAGCACCAGCGCTTCCTGCGCCAGTGCCCCATCGTCGAGCGCATGTTCGTCGAGGACGGCATCCGGCTGCTCAAGTACTGGTTCTCCGTGAGCGATGCCGAGCAGCAGCGCCGCTTCGAGTCCCGCCTCACCGACCCCATGCGCCGCTGGAAGCTCTCGACGACCGACGTCGAGTCGATCACCCACTGGGAGGACTACTCGCGCGCCAAGGACGAGATGATGGTGCACACCGACATCGCGGCCGCGCCGTGGTGGGTCGTCGAGAGCGAGGACAAGCGTCGCTCGCGGCTCAACATGATCGCCCACCTGCTCTCCCAGGTGCCCTACGAGCCCGTCGAGGCGCCGTTGGTCGAGCTCCCGCCGCGGCCGCCGTCGAAGGGGTACGTGCGCCCCGACCGCTCGCTCCAGCAGGCGGTGCCCGACTACTCGGCCACCCTCGAGGGCTGAGCGGGGCCGGCACGCCGAAGGTCGCCAGTCGGTCCTGCACGACCGTGATCCCCGACCCGGGCCCTCGGATCACGTCGGGTTCATCAGCTCGTTTCCACAGCGCAGGATGCCGGGCGCGCACACCGCGCCCACGTCCAGTGAGCCAACCCCCGTCACCCGGAAGGTGGCCGACTCCCCCGGCAGCAGCGTGACCAGCCCACGGTCGACCCGAGCGGCAGGATCGACCTTGTCGATCAGCAGGGTCAGGTCTCGCACGAGCGTCCGTGCGGTCACGGAGACGTCGAACCCGGCATCCGTCGCGGCCACGCTCACCTCGAGAGCCGCGGGAGGAAGCGCACTGTCCCGCGGCTCGCAGAAGAACCAGGAGCCTCGCGTCCCGAGGGCCTCGACGACCACCACCTCGGATGCCGGGTCGTCGGCGTCCGCGACCACCGCGGGGAGGTCGATGGTCACCGACCCACGGGCGGGCACCGACACCGCAACGTCCTTCGACCCACACACCGTGCCGTCGAACCGCAACCGCCGACACGTGAGCGAGCCCTCCCACGGCACGTCCGTGTCGTTGCCGAGCGAGGCCACCAGACGGCCACCCCGGGGCTGGACCGACACCACCCGTGGGGCGAACGCGTTCTGCAGGGCGAAGTACAGCGGCTTCTCGCGGCCGCTGCCGTCGATGGCCGCCCACGACGTCACCGGCCAGCAGTCGTTGAGCTGCCAGACGACGGCACCCGAACACGAAGGTGCCAAGGAGCGGAACCAGTCGAGGGCGCACGTGATGGCGTTGGCCTGGTTCAGCTGCATCGCCCAGTGCCAGGTCGCCATGTCGTCGGGCACCCGGTGGTGGCGCACGAGCCCACCCACGAGCTTGGCGTTGCCGTCGACGGCCTTCTGGTGGGCGAGCATGCCGGGCGACTCGGGGGTGAGGGGGTCGTCGCTGATCGCCGTCGTGAGGGTCGACCAGGTCGGCGGCCCCTGCCAGCCGAACTCCGCGACGAACCGCGGGGCGATGTCCCGGTAGGTCGCCCAGTCCAGGGAGTTCCACTGCTCCCACAGGTGGGTGGTGCCGTGGCTCGGGTCATTCGGGTGCTGCCCGCCCGGGCTGAACGGGCTGCCCGGGGCGTACGGCACGTGCGGCGCCACCTCGGCGACGACGGCCGGGAGCAGCTCGTCGTAGTAGTGCGCACCCCAGGTGCGGCCGTCGAGCCGCTCCTTCCACCCCCAGTCCTCGTAGCCCCACAGGTTCTCGTTGTTACCGGTGAGCAGCGCCAACGAGGCGTGGTGCGCGAGCCGGGCCACGTTCTGCCGGGCCTCGACCTCGACCTCGGACCGCAGGGGCTCCTCCTCCGGGTAGGCCGCGCAGGCGAAGAGGAAGTCCTGCCAGGTCAGCAGGCCCAGCTCGTCACACAGGTCGTAGAAGGTGTCGGACTCGTAGATGCCGCCGCCCCAGACCCGCACGAGGTTGACGTTCGCGGCCCTGGCCTGGGTGAGGCGCTGGGCGTAGCGGGCTCGGTCCACCCGCACCGGGAAGGAGTCGTCGGGGATCCAGTTGACGCCCTTGACGAGGATCGGCCGGTCGTTGACGACGAGCTGGAAGGGGGTGCCCGCGGCATCCGGCGTGGTGTCCCAGTGCAGTGTGCGAAAGCCCACCCGGCGCCTGACGCGGTCGAGCACCGCACCGTCGCAGGCGAGTTCGACCTCGACGTCGTAGAGGGGCTGGTCGCCGTGCCCGGTCGGCCACCAGCGGTCGACCGTCGCGCACTCGACCGATGCCGTGACCTTCCTCTCGCCTGCGGCGGTCGTCGCCGACGCGCTCGCCCCGGCGACGGACACGGTCACCGTGCGAGCGGCATCCGAAGTGGACGCCACGCGAGCGACGACCTCGACGCGACCACCGTCGCCCACGGCATCCGCGCGCACCAGGACGTCGTCGAACCGCGCCCCGCTCCACGACACCAGGTGCACGGGCCGCCAGATGCCGCTCGTGAACGTCGCAGGCCCCCAGTCCCAGCCGAAGCTGCACGCCGACTTGCGGATGGCCTCGAAGGGCATCGGGTACGGACCGGGGCGCGCACCGTACGTCAGGCTCTGGGCGTTCGCGTACTTCACCGGGCTGCGAAAGCGCACCTCGAGCAGGTTGTCACCCTCGGTGAGGATGCCGGTGACGTCGAGTCGGTGGGTGCGGTGCTGGTTCGCGACCTCGGCGATGACCTGGCCGTTCAGGAGCACCGTGGCGACGGTGTCGAGCCCGTCGAAGAGAATCTCGTGGCGCTCGGCCGCGGCGAGCTCAGCGGCAGTCATGGGCAGGGTGGTCTCGTACGTCCAGTCGACGAGACCGATCCAGGTGAGCAGCGACTCGTTGAGGTCGAGGTGGGGGTCGGGGATCAGCCCGGCTGCCAGCAGGTCGAGGTGGACGACGCCGGGCACGCTGGCCGCCACCGCTGCAACGCCCGTGAGCGCGGACGCGAGGTGCTCGGGTACCGGCCCGGCGGTCGCGCGCACCGTCCACCCCTGGTCGATCGCCCGCCTCACAACGCCCACGCCCATCAGACCGAGGCGCCGGTGTCGAGGTCATCGGCCGCGCGGTAGCGAGCGATGCCGTCTGGGACGGACGTCATGGTGTCGACGCTACCCCCGGCTGGTGCCAGCCGTGCGGCACAGACAGCCCCCGCGCTGCGTGCAGTGACGACGGGTGCCCGAGCAGACCCGGCTCACCCTCGATGACGTCGATGGCCCCGCCGATCACAGCCGGGAGGCCAAGCGCGCGGTGGGCCGCGCCCTTGACCCCCCAACAGCACCCGGCGGCATCTGACCATCCCCGAGAGCTGGCGAAGGGACTCGAACCCTCAACCCCCTGTTTACAAG
>NZ_DAORSO010000193.1:0-3510 GCF_035443565.1 Ornithinibacter sp.
GACTCCACCGCGACGTCTTGACGGGGCTCCTTGGACACGGACACCTCGCTTCCTCCGAGGCGGGGTGGCTCGTGCACGGTGCACATCCTCTCCCGTGCCACCTCTCGGCACCACAGATCGGTCGTCACCTGCCCCTGCAGCAGTCCCGTCATCCGCTCGAAGCACGTTAAGCCCTGCGACGCCCGCGACACCTATGGATAGGCCCACCACAATGGTGGGCATGCCTACCGCGCACCGCACCTCGATCACGCCCCCTCCCCGAGGCCTGCAGTGACCGCGCCCGACCCGATCCACCACCTCGCCGAGGCCCAGCACTGGCAGCAGGCACTCACCACCGGCGAGTACCGGCAGAGCACCCTCGGGGGAACCCTCGAGGACGAAGGCTTCATCCACTGCTCGACGCCGCAGCAGGTCGCCGGAGTCCTCGGCCGCTACTACGCGGCCCACGACGGCGACCTCGTCCTGCTCACCATCGACCCCGACCGGCTCGCCGCCCCCCTGCGCTGGGACGTCGCCAATCCCGCAACGGGAGAGCAGTTTCCGCACATCTACGGCCCCCTCAACCCGGATGCCGTCGTCGCCACCCGCGTCCTCCACCCACCCCACGCCGCCGCCCCGCAATCGATCACGCTGCGCGCCGACGGCATCGAGCTCGAGGTGCTCACAGCCGGGGCCTCCGTGCGCCGCCTGCGGCTCGGACACGACCCGGCCACCGCCGTCGACGTCGTCCTCGGCCACGCCGACCCGCAGACCTACCGCTTCGCCGGCGGCTACCTCGGCGCGACCATCGGCCGCCTCGCCAACCGCCTGGCCGGCGGGTCCCTCACCATCGACGGCGAGACCTTTAACGTGCCGACGAACGAGGGCACGACGGCGCTGCACGGCGGGTTCAACGGCTTCGACCGGATGCCGTGGCATGTCACCCAGCGCACCGACACCCGGGTGCGCCTCACCCTCACCAGCCCGGACGGCGACAACGGGTTCCCCGGCACGGTCGAGGTCAGCGTGACGTACACCGTCTCCCCCGGGCAGGTCCGCATCGACTACACCGCGACGACGGACCGGGTGACCCCTTTCACCATCACCAACCACGCCTACTTCAACCTCGATGGCGAGGGCAGCGGGACGGTCGACGACCACGAACTCGAGGTCACGGCATCCGCGATGGTGCCGATCAACGCGGCCAACCTTCCGACGGGCGAGATCCGACCCGTCGAAGGCACCGCGTTCGACCTGCGCGTGCCGCGGCGCGTCGGCGAAGTCCTCGCGGCGGATGACGAGCAGCTGCGGCGCGGCAAGGGCCTGGACCACACCTTCGTGCTCGACGGGCCAGCCGACGACACCGGGCTGCGCCGGGCGGCTCGGCTGCGAGGTGCGGGCGGCCGCGTGCTCGAGGTGCTCACGGACCAGCCGGGGGTGCAGGTGTACACGGGCGCGCACTTCGACCACTCGATCGTGGGGCTGTCCGGGGCGACGTACGGCCCGCGGGCAGGCATCGCCCTGGAGACCCAGGGGTTCCCGGATGCCGTGCACCACTCGCACTTCCCCGACACCGTGCTGCGCCCCGGCATCCCGTTCCACTCGACGACGATCTGGCGCCTGCGCTGACCCCCTGCGACGTCAGTTGCGCCTGCGGCGGCGAAGGTCCGCTCCGCGCATGACCCAGGGCACGACGATGAAGACGTACGCGACGCAGCCCAGCGCCGCAACAAGGGACCCGCGCCACCCCGGCGGGTCGGTGGCCACGACCCAGAACCCGAAGGGTGCGAGAAAGACGACCGCACACACCCGAGGGTTGCCAGACCACGCGGAACCGGCACCCCGTCAACCCACCACTGGCTGGGGTCCCCGTACGTGTTTGGCCACGCCGGAAGGTGTTCAGGGCGAGGGCGCTCCCTGCCGTCCCTCCTGCGCACCATGTAGCCCATCACGACTCACGACAACGAAGCCGGGTGAGGTATGGCCTCACGTTTGCTAAGTTCACGGCCTCACATTTGTAAACCTGGTGCGCTCACGTTTGTAAGGTTAATGAGCCACATCCTGCTACCGTGGGCCGCGTGCCCCTGAATTTCCTGGTCGAACGCCGAGTGAGCGGGTTGTTGCGAGAACTCGTTGCAGTGGAGCCGGTCATCGCGTTGCACGGCCCTCGTTCGGTCGGGAAGTCGACGGTGCTGTCCGGGTTCGCCGCCCGTGCGGGCGGATCGGTGGTGGATCTGGACGACGTCGAGGTGCGTGAGGCCGTGGTCGGCAACCTGGCCGCGGTCGTCGCCGGCGCCACACCGTTGTGCGTGGATGAGTACCAGCGCGTCCCGGACATCCTCGACGCGATCAAGGCACGGCTGAACCGCGAGGGCAGCCTCGCTGGTACAGCGGTCGTCACAGGATCGACCCGTCAGGACGCGCTGCCGATGACAGCCCAGGCGCTCACTGGCCGTCTGCACTCTCTGACGATCTGGCCGTTGTCCCAGGGAGAGATCGGCGGTGTTCGGGAAGACCTGCTGGAGGCGCTGAAGGTGGATCCGGCCGGCACCGTCAAGCAGGTGCCCACCTCGTCGACCACCCGGGCGGAGTACGTGCAGCGGGTGTGCGCTGGGGGCCTGCCATTGGCGCTGCGCCGGACTCCCGCGACGCGCGCACGGTGGTTCGACGACTTCGTGCGCGCATCCGTCGAACGTGACGCCCTTGAGCTGGGCAGAGTCCGTGAGCGTCAGGCCATGGCTGACTTACTGGCGCACTTGGCCGCACAAACGGGTCAGTTGCTCAACGTGACCAAGGCCGCTCAGGCCGTCGGAGTCAGCCGCCCGACAGTGGAGAACCACCTGCGCCTCTTGGAGGACCTGTTCCTCCTCGTGCAGCTCCCCGCCTGGGGTCGGACGCTGCGATCACGGGTCAACGCCAAACCGAAAGTTCACGTTGTCGACTCCGGACTGGCGGCTCGGCTACTTCGCCTCAACCCCGACAAGCTCGCCGGGCTCGACCCCTCAGCACTGACCGACTTCGGGCACCTGCTGGAGACCTTCGTCATCGGCGAGGTACGCAAACAAGCGTCCTGGCTGAACGAGGCCGTCGCGCTGGGGCACTGGCGCACCAGCGACGGCGCCGAGGTTGACCTCGTGATCGAATACGACGACGGCACCGTGATCGGCCTCGAGGTCAAAGCCAGCGAACGCGCTCCCGCTGCCGAGTTCCGCGGCCTCGCCCAACTCCGCGACGCACTTGGACCACGATTCGCCGCCGGGATCATCCTCACCACTGGGCGCCGCTCCTACACCTACGCCGACAGGCTCCACGTCATGCCCATCGACCGGCTGTGGACCCCAGTGAGACCAACCACAAGGTCCTGACCAGCAGCGCACCAGAACTCTTCAAGCCGCCGGCTCCTTTGCGCTCGACGACGAGCCGGCGCCTCATCTGACGGGTGCCCCACGCAGAAGTTCGGATCGCACGCAGTAATTACCGGGCGCGATCCGAAGTACTGCGTTCTCAGCCGAGGAGGCGGTGGCGCTGGCG
>NZ_DAORSO010000194.1:0-3436 GCF_035443565.1 Ornithinibacter sp.
AGCTTGGCGGTGAACCACAGCAGGCCCCACCAGCCCTGGTTGAACATGCCGTCGTTGATCGCCGCGATGCCGGGAGGGGCCGCGGGGCCACCGAGGAACATCGTCGTGGCCAGCGCGGCGACGGTGAACATGTTGATGTACTCACCGAGGAAGAACATCGCGAAGCGCATCGAGCCGTACTCGGTGTGGAACCCACCGGTGAGCTCGCCCTCACCCTCGGCGAGGTCGAAGGGCAGACGGTTGGTCTCACCGACCATGGTGATGGTGAAGACGAAGAAGCTGAAGAACAGCGGGAGGGCGAACCACAGGTCTGACTGGGCAGAGACGATCTGCGAGGTCGACATCGACCCGGCGTACATGAACACGGCCACGAGCGAGAGGCCCATGGCGATCTCGTAGGAGATCATCTGCGCGGTCGCCCGCAGGCCACCCATGAGCGGGTAGGTCGAGCCGGACGACCAGCCCGCGAGCACGACACCGTAGATGCCGACGCCCGCGACGGCGAGCACGAGCAGCACGGCGACGGGGGTGTCGGTGAGCTGCAGCGGGGTCTGGTGCCCGAACAGCGACACCTCACCGGCCAGCGGCATGATCGAGAACGAGACGAAGCACATCGTCGCCGTGATGATCGGCGCCAGGGTGAAGACGAAGACGTCAGCGGCCTTGGGACGCACGTCCTCCTTGAGCATCGCCTTCATGCCGTCGGCCAGCGTCTGGAGCAGGCCGAAGGGGCCGTTGCGGTTCGGGCCGGGACGCTGCTGCATCCGGCCGATGACCCGGCGCTCGAACCAGATGACGAGCAGCGTCGACAGCAGGAGGTAGACGAAGATCATCAACCCCTTGACGACCGACAGCCAGAACGGCGTGTCGCTGAAGTCGGCCTTCGGGTTGTCGACGCTCGCGGTAGCCAGCGAGGCCACCGAGACCAGCTCGGGCAGGGCGGTCAGCGTGCTCACGCGAGGGCCTCCTTCGTGACGGACACCAGGGCTCCGGGGGCACCCTCGAGGGCGCCGCGCAGGTCACACCCGGCACTGTTCGTCGGGAGCCAGACGACGTGGTCGGCCATCTCCGAGACGAGAACCGGTGCGGTGACGCTCTGGTCGCCGGCCCGGACCGTGAGGTGGTCGCCGTCGACCACCCCGAGGTCAGCGGCCGTGGCAACCGACACCCGGGCACGTGGTGCGGGTGCGGTCCCGGCGAGGAACGGTTCACCGTCCTGCAGCGAGCCGGCGTCGAGCAGGTGCCGCCAGGTGGCGAGCACGAGGGTGCCGGGCTCGACGACGGGCAGGTCACCCGCAGGCACGGTCGGCGCAGCGGCGCGAGCGCCGTCCCACGCCCCGAGCGAGGACATCTCCGTGCGGGCCTCACGCAGGGTGCGCGTGCCGAGGAAGTCACCCATCTCGTCAGCCAGCATGTCCAGGACGCGGTAGTCGCTGTCGAAACCGGTCTCGACGGCCATCTCGAACTCGCGGGCGCGGCCCTCCCAGTCCACGAAGGTCCCGCCCTTCTCGGCGTGCGCCGCGACGGGCAGCACGACGTCCGCGACGGCGGTCACGGTCGAGGGCCGCAGGTCGAGGGAGACGACGAACGCGCGCTCCAGGGCGGCGGACGCGACGGCATCCCCGATGTCTGCGGGGTCGACACCACCGACGACGAGGGCGTTGAGTTCACCGGACGCTGCCGCGGCGAGGATCGCCGCCGTGTCACGGCCGGCGACCTCGGGCAGGGACTGCACGCCCCACGCGGTCGCGACCGCGGCGCGGGCGGCGGCGTCGGATGCCGGGCGGCCGCCGGGCAGCAGGGTGGGCAGCGCGCCGGCCTCGAGCGCACCGCGCTCACCGGCCCGACGAGGCACCCACGCCACCCGGGCACCGGTGGTCTCCGCCAGTTCCGCGACGGCACTGAGCGCACCGGGCACCGAGGCGAGCCGCTCGCCGACGAGGATGACCGCGTTCTCACGCAGCGCGGCAGAGGCCGCCGTGACGACGTCGGAGCCGGAACCGGCCGCCAGCGCGGCCAGCACCTCGGGCTCGGTGCCGGGAGCGGTCGGGATCAACGTGCCCCCGACCTTGGCCAGGCCCCGTGTCGCGACGGGCGACACGGCGTAGACGGTGGTGCCGCTCTTGCGGAAGGCCTTGCGCAGCCGCAGGAAGACCATGGGGCTCTCGTCCTCGGGCTCGAGGCCGACGAGCACCACGGTGCTGGCCGCCTCGAGGTCCGCGTAGGTCACGGAGCCACCCTCGGGCGACGTCGCCACGACGTGCGAGGCGAGGAAGTCGGCCTCCTCGGCCGAGTGCGGACGGGCGCGGAAGTCGACGTCGTTCGTTCCGAGCACGGTGCGGGCGAACTTGCCGTAGGCGTAGGCGTCCTCGGTGCTGACGCGCCCACCGACGAGCACGCCGGATGCCGTGGCGCCACGCAGGCCCGCAGCGGCGGCGGCCAGCGCATCGCGCCACGAGACGACCTTGAGCTCTCCATCGCTGCCGCGCACCATCGGGAACTCGATGCGGTCACCGACGCCGGTGTAGGCGAACGCCCAGCGGCCCTTGTCGCAGTTCCACTCCTCGTTCACGGCCGGGTCGTTGCTGGCCATGCGGCGCAGGACCGTGCCGCGGCGGTGGTCGGTGCGCTGGGCGCACCCGCTGGCGCAGTGCTCGCAGACGCTGGGCGTCGAGACGAGGTCGAACGGGCGGGAGCGGAAGCGGTAGGCGGCACCGGTGAGGGCCCCCACGGGGCAGATCTGCACCGTGTTGCCGGAGAAGTAGCTCTCGAAGGGCTGCTCCTCGTAGATGCCGACCTGCTGGAGGGCGCCGCGCTCGACCAGCGCGATGAACGGGTCACCGGCGATCTGGTCGGAGAAGCGGGTGCAGCGCGCGCACAGGACGCAGCGCTCGCGGTCGAGCAGGACCTGCGAGGAGATGTTGATCGGCTTGGGGTAGGTGCGCTTGATGTCCTCGAAGCGCGAGGTGGCGCGACCGTTGCTCATCGCCTGGTTCTGCAGGGGGCACTCGCCGCCCTTGTCGCACACCGGGCAGTCGAGCGGGTGGTTGATCAGCAGGAACTCCATGATCCCCTGCTGGGCCTTGTCGGCACCCTCGGACGTGTACTGCGTCTTGACGACCATGCCGGGGGCGACGGTCATCGTGCAGGACGCCTGGGGCTTCATCCGGCCGGGAGGGCCCTGCATCTGGGTCGGCTCCCCGGGCGTGCCGTCGGGGCCGGGCCGACCCGGCATCCACACCTCGACGAGGCACTGCCGGCACGCGCCGACCGGGTCCAGGCCCGGGTGGTCGCAGAACCGCGGGATCTCGATGCCGGCCTGCTCGGCCGCGCGGATGATGAGGGTTCCCTTGGCGACCGAGACCTCACGGTCGTCGATGGTCAGCGTCACCTGGTCGGCTGCGGGCGGTGCAGCCGCCGCTGCCGGGGTTCCGGC
>NZ_DAORSO010000195.1:0-3396 GCF_035443565.1 Ornithinibacter sp.
ACGAACCCCGGATGCCGAGTCACGGCATCCGGGGTTCGTCGTCGTGGCGGGTCACCCCGCCGGGTCGACCTCAGTCCTCGCCGAGGTAGGCCTTGCGCACGTCGTCACTGGCGAGCAGTTCCTTGCCGGTGCCGGACAACACGATCTTGCCGACCTCGAGCACGTAGCCGCGGTTGGCCCGCCGCAGGGCTGCCTGCGCGTTCTGCTCCACGAGCAGGATCGTCGTGCCCTGACTCTGCAGGGTCGTGATCGTCGTCATGATGCGCTTCATCATGAGCGGTGACAGACCCATCGACGGCTCGTCGAGCATGAGCAGCTCGGGGCGGCTCATCATCGCTCGACCCATGGCGAGCATCTGCTGCTCACCACCCGAGAACGTCCCGGCGGGCTGGGCTCGCCGCTCCTCGAGGATCGGGAACAGGTCGTAGGCCGCCTGGAGGTCGTTGGAGATCTCCTTGTCCTTGCGGGCGAACGCCCCGAGCAGGAGGTTCTCCTCGACGCTCAGCCGGGGGAAGATCCGCCGACCCTCGGGGGAGTGCGCCAGACCGAGCTGGACGATGTCGTGCGCCGGGACCGTGCTGAGGTCCTTGCCCTTGAACGTGATGGAACCGCCCGTGGGACGCAGGAGACCGGAGATGGTGCGCAACGTCGTCGTCTTGCCGGCACCGTTGGTGCCGATGAGGGTGACGACCTCACCCTGCTCGACGTCGAAGCTGATGCCCTTGACGGCCTTGATCTTGCCGTAGGCAACGGTGAGGTCACGGACCTCCAGCATCGCGCTCACGCGATCTCCTCCTTGTCCTCGTCGCCACCGATGTAGGCCTCGATGACCCGGTGGTCGGACTGCACCTCACCAGGCGTTCCCTCGACGAGGAGGGAGCCACGGACCAGGCAGAGCACCCGGTCACAGAGGTTGAAGATGAACCGCATGTCGTGCTCGATGA
Source organism: Ornithinibacter sp. (assembly GCF_035443565.1). Taxonomy (NCBI): domain Bacteria; kingdom Bacillati; phylum Actinomycetota; class Actinomycetes; order Micrococcales; family Intrasporangiaceae; genus Ornithinibacter; species Ornithinibacter sp. Next base: position 945 of record NZ_DAORSO010000195.1, read on the forward strand.
CGACGACGGCCATACCGCTGTCCCTGATCTTGAAGATCAGGTGCATCGTCTCCTCGGTCTCCTTGGGGTTCATGCCAGCGGTGGGCTCGTCCAGCAGGATGATCTGCGGGTCGGTGGCCAGGGCGCGGGCGATCTCCAGGCGGCGCTGGTCGCCGTAGGGCATGTTGCGCGCAAGGAGTTCCGTGCTCTTGCTCAACCCGACGTAGTCGAGAAGCTCCTGCGCACGCTCTCGCGTGGCGGCCTCTTCGCGCTTGAACTTCGGGCCGCGCAGGATCGACGTGAGCGCCATCGACGACGTGCGGCAGTAGCGACCGACCATGACGTTCTCCAGCGCCGTCATGTTGCCGAAGAGCCGGATGTTCTGGAACGTGCGAGCCATACCGGCCCGGACGACCTTCAGCGGCTTGGGGGGCAGCTTCGTGCCATTGAGCGTGACGGTGCCCTCCGTCGGGATGTACATGCCGGTGAGGCAGTTGAAGAACGTCGTCTTGCCGGCTCCGTTGGGGCCGATGAGACCGACGATCTCGCCTTCGTGGACCTGCATGCTCACGTCGTCCACGGCGGTCAGACCGCCGAAGCGCATCGTGACGCCACTGGCCTCGAGCACGATCTTGGAGCCCACCTCGTGAGGTGTGCGCTGGGGTTCGGTGATGGTCACTTCGCCTCCTGGAGGTGCTCGGCCTGAAGTAGCTCGCTGAGTTCTTCGTCGTCCTCGTGGAACTCGAGTTGCCGGCGCTTGCTGGCGATGAGTCCTTCGGGGCGGAACCGCATCATGACCACGAGCAACAACCCGAACATGAGCAGCCGGTAGTCGTTGACCTCGCGCAGCTTCTCGGGAAGCAGCTTGAGGATGGTCGCTCCGACGAGGACACCGAGGACCGTGCCCATACCGCCGAGGACGACGGCGGCGAGCAGGAACGCGGACTCGAGGAAGATGTACTGGTCGGGGCTGACCGAGGTGTCGACGTGCGCCTTGATCGTGCCCGCGAGGCCGGCGAGGAACGCACCGACCGCGAAGGCGAGGATCTTCAGCCCGAAGGTGTTGACACCCATGGCCTCGGCGGCCCGCTCGTCCTCGCGGATGGCGACCCAACCACGACCGATGCGGCTGTCGTTGAGGCGGGTGAACACGAGGATGACGAACGCGATGAGGGCCAGCAGCAAGAAGTAGTAGTTGCTGAAACGACCCAGCGGGATGCCCGCGATCGAGTGCACCTCGCCGAAGTCGAACCCGAAGAACACGAGGTCGGGAATGGCTGGGATGCCGTTGGGCCCGTTGGTCAGGTCGGGACCGTTGTTGCCATCGAGGTTGAACATCGCCAGGCGGAAGATCTCACCGAAACCGAGCGTCACGATGGCCAGATAGTCGCCGGACACCCGGAGCGTCGGTGAGCCGATGATGAGGCCGAAGACCGCCGCGGTGCAGGCACCGATGAGCATGACCACGAGGAACGGGGGCTTCCATCCGATCGTCGCGAAGGCCGACGTCGACATCATGGCGGCGACGTAGGCACCGGTGCCGAGGAAGGCGATGTACCCGAGGTCGAGCAGACCCGCCAGGCCCACGACGATGTTGAGGCCCAGGGCCGTCGCCGCGAACACGAGGATCTGGGTGGCGATCGACATGTTCTCGTCCGACCCGTTCTGGGTGAACGGGAAGAGGAAGGCGACGAGGAAGGCCGCCAGCATCAGCGGGCGACGGTTGTTGCCGCCGATGAAGCCGAAGTACGCACCGAGACCACTGCCGAGCAACCCACCGACGATGCCGATGACGGCCACGAGGAAGACGCCGAACACCGCGCCGTCCTCGATGTTGAGGGTGTACGCGAGGGTGAAGAGCAGCAGCGCCATCGCCAGGACGATGATGAGGATCTCGACGTTGGAGTTCAGCCGGGGCCACTTGCGGACGTCGATGTGCACCTCGGGCGAGAGGAAGCCTCCGGCCGTGGCGAGCACGGCACCCGCGAGGGCGACGTACAGACCCTCATTGGCGTTCACGACGCCGCCGGCCTGCTTCGCGATCGCGATGAGCGTGCCGAGGACGAAGACGATGCTGGCGATGCCGAGGATGCGCAGGCCCTTGCCCGGGTCCAACCACGCCGGGCGCCGCATGAGCAGCACCCCGAGAGCGACGGCCACCAGGCCCAGCCCCATGGCGTAGATCTGGATGCCGATCGGGAAGAAGCGCACCGAGATGTCGTCGAGGATGCGGTCGTCGTAGGACCACGACAGCAACCCACTGAGGATCAGCAGCGCACCACCGGCGATGGCCACCATGGGGGCCTTGCCACCGTGGGCTGCTGCGAGGTTCTCCGTTCGTGAGGAGCTCATGCCCGGTCCACCACCTTTGCACCGAGGAGGCCCTGGGGCCGGAAGACGAGGACGATGATGAGCAGCGCGAAGGCCCAGACGTCCTTCCACGGGCTACCACCGAAGGTGCCCGGGATGAACT
>NZ_DAORSO010000196.1:0-3367 GCF_035443565.1 Ornithinibacter sp.
GGCACCCTAGGCTGGCGCCCATGACGCTCATCGCCATCTCCTGGGACGACGCCGCGGGCCGCGACGGTCGCGGTGCCGTCCGGCTCATCGACCAGACCCTGCTGCCCGGGAGCGTGGTCGATCGGGTCACCGACACCACTGACGACCTCGTGGAGGCGATCGCTGTGCTCGCGGTGCGCGGCGCTCCGGCGCTCGGGGTGGCCGGTGCCATGGGTGTCGTCGTCGCGATGGACGAGGGGGCTCGTGAGGGCTGGGACGAGGCCCGGATCCAGGCCGCTGTGGACCGCGTGCGCGACGCGCGGCCCACCGCCGTCAACCTCGCGTGGGGGGTCGACCAGGTGCGGCCGCTGATGGGCAACGGCAGGGATGCCGTGCTGGCGGCGGCCCGTCAGCTTGCCGCCGAGGACGAGGCCGCCAACCGTGAGCTGTCGCGGCTCGGGGCGGACTGGCTGCTGTCCCGCATCGACCGCCCCCGGCTGCGGGTGCTGACGCACTGCAACACGGGATCGCTCGCGACGTCGGCCTGGGGCACCGCCCTCGGCGTGATCCGCGAGCTGCACGCCCGCGACCGCATCGAGCTCGTCTACGCCGACGAGACGCGCCCCCTGCTGCAGGGGGCCCGGCTCACGGCCTTCGAGCTGGAGCAGGACGGCATCCCGCACGTGGTCCAGGTCGACGGGGCCGCTGCCTCGACGATCCTGCGGGGGCTGGTCGACTTCGCCGTCGTCGGTGCCGACCGCATCGCCGCGAACGGGGACGCCGCGAACAAGATCGGCACCCTCGGGGTGGCGCTGGCCTGCCGCGACGCCGACATCCCCTTCATGGTCGCTGCGCCGTGGTCGACCGTCGACCTGTCGATGGCTGACGGCTCCGGCATCGAGATCGAGGAGCGTTCGGGGGAGGAGATCACGAGCATCGGCGGGGTCCGGGTGGCGCCTGCGGGCTCCGGGGGCTTCAACCCGGCGTTCGATGTCACGCCCGCGCGCCTGGTGGATGCCGTGGCGACCGAGCGTGGGGTCGCCCAGCCGAGGTCAGGGCAGGACTTGTGGTCGATCGCCCCGTGAAGGGTCCTGTTCTGTAGCTCTGGGCTTCATTTTGATCATGTGAAGGTATGATCTTCATATGGATTCAATGAAGAGCAGCGCTTCACGATGCACCCTCATCGGTGACATCGTCGGCTCGCGGGGGTCTGTCGACCGCGCTGACCTGCACCGTGCCGTCGAGGCCGCACTTCGTCAGGTCGACGACGCCGTCCCGTCCCTCACGGGGTTGCGGGTCACCGTCGGCGACGAGTTCCAGGGGTCGTACGCGACGCTCGGCGAGGCGCTGGATGCCGGTCTGCGCGTGCGCCTGGCCCTGTTGCCCGACGTCGACACCCGCATCGGGATCGGGCGGGGGAGTGTGACCACGCTCGACCCGGACCGGGGGATCGAGGACGGTCCGGGCTGGTGGGCAGCCCGCTCTGCCGTCGAGGCGGCAGAGGAGGCTGCGGCGAAACCCGCTACCCGGCACGTGCGCACGGCCCTGCGGGTCGCCGCGTCCGAGGACGACACCGCAGTCGACGCCGTCAATGCGGCACTGCTCTGTCGGGACCATCTGGTTGGCTCGTGCTCAGAGCGTTCGATCCGACTGCTGAGGGGGCTCATGCAACCGCACACCACCCAGGGTGACCTGGCGACACTCGAGGGCATCAGCCCGTCGGCGGTCTCCCAGCGCGTGCGCGCTGACGGCCTCGGGGCCGTGTTGGCGGCCCATGACCTGCTGCGGCGGATGCCGTGAGCTGGCTCGGCGTCTGGCTCGTCGGCCTCGGGCTCGCCGACCTCGTGCGGGCCGCAGCCCCGCCTGCGGTGGCGCGATGGTCACCCGCTGTCGGGGCGGCGGTGATCGCGGGTCTCGCCGCCTTGGCCGGGCTCACCGCTCCCACCGACCTCGTCGTGCTGGGGGTGTCGATGGTGGCGCTCGCCCTGTGGGCGGTCCTGTCCGCCCAGGCGTTGTCGACGGGGCGGGGTCACGGCCGTGCCCTGGCCGTCCTCGGTGCCGTGGCCTTCGCGCTCGTCGCGCTGTCGGGGTGGGCCTCGTCGGCCGGTGGGCTGCTCGCGTCGTGGCTCGCCTGGGCCGACCCGCCCCTGCTCGATGCCGACAGTGACCCGGGTGCGGTGCTGCTCGTGACGGGCCTGCTGCTCGCGAACCTCGCCACCGCCAACGTCGTCGTCCGGCTCGTCCTGGTCAGCGTCGGTGCCCTGCGGCCGGTGCAGCAGGCCGAGCTACCGAGCGGGCCGCAAGCCTCGGACCAGTTGCGCGGTGGTCGGCTCCTCGGCCCGATGGAGCGGGTGCTGATCATCGGTCTCGGGTTGGCCGGTCAGCTCACGGCCGCCGGGCTCGTCATCGCCGCGAAGGGTCTGATCCGCTTCCCCGAGCTGCAGGCCAAGCGCGACGAGAGCTCGACGGTGGATGCCGTCGGCATCGACGAGGTCACCGAGTACTTCCTCGTCGGCTCGTTCGTCTCCTGGCTGGTGGCCCTGGCCAGTCTGGCTCTGACCCGCTGAGCGACTTGATCTGCTGAGGGTCCTGACTCGGCGCAGCGCCATCGTGCTCAGATGCTGATGATGTTGCCCTTCCACTCCTGCGGGAAGTCCGTGGTCGTGTCGCCGGCCATGAGCAGGCGGTAGGTCATCGCCGCGGCCTCCTCGAGGTTGAGCGCCCGGCGCAGTGCCATCGACACGGTGTCGCCGAGCGTCGAGCAGCCGTGGTGCGCCATGACGACCGCGTCGTGGTCACGGGCGGCATCCGCGGCGGCATCCGCGATCTCCTGCGAACCGGCGGGGTGGAACGGCACCCGCCCGGCGCTGCCCAGGTAGAACTGGTGGTCCAACGTCGTGAACCGGATCGGTGCGCCGAGCATGTCGACGAGCAGCACGTGCTGCGGGTGCAGGTGGATGACGGCCTGCACGTCCGGGCGGACGGCGTAGGTGCGCTGGTGCAGCTTCCACTCCACCGACGGCCGCTGGGCGCCATCGACGCGCTCACCGTCGAGGGTCAGCTCGACGAGGTCGTCGGCGGTGAGGCGGTCGAGCCACGTGCCCGACCCGGTGACGAGGAAGTGGTCGGTGCCCGGCAGGCGGACCGACAGGTTGCCGCCGCTCGCCTGGACGAGGCCGCGCGCGACGAGGTGCCGCCCGGCATCCAGCAACTGGTCGATCAGGGTGGTGCGCTCAGTCGTCATGCGACCGATTCTCGCCTACCCACTCTCCCCTTCCCGACCTTCCCCACGAGACGTTGGGCGCCGTCGCCAGTGCTCGTCGCGACGGCGTCTCGTGGGGAAGGTCAGCCGGGGTCAGGCGCGGAATCAGGCACCCGCGGGCTGGGC
>NZ_DAORSO010000197.1:0-3337 GCF_035443565.1 Ornithinibacter sp.
CCCTCGCGGTAGTCGGCGGTGTGGGACAGCGCCGTCTGGCCGACCTCCTCGCGCGCCAGGGCGCCCTCGACGTCGACGGATGCCGCGTTGACCGCCAGCTTGACCTCCGCCAGCGCGGTGGTCGCCCCCACGGAGAACGCCGAGAGCAGCTCGTCACACCGGGCCGAGAACGACTCGGCGGGAACGCATTCCGCGACCAGACCCCACTCGGCGGCCGCCACCGCGGGCAGCTTCTCGCCCGTCATGGCCAGCCGCATGGCCCGCGCCCGCCCGATCGACGCCGCGACGAGCGCCGTTGCCCCACCGTCGGGCATGAGCCCGATCCGGGTGAAGGCCAGGACGAAGGATGCCGCGTCACTCGCCACGACGTAGTCGCACGCGAGCGCCATCGGCACCCCGATGCCCGCGGCCACCCCGTTGACGAGGGCGACGACCGGCGTGCGCGAGGCGAGGAGAGTGCGCACGAGCTCGGCGCCGGCATCCAACACCCCCATGTTCGCCCCGTCGGCCGACAGCGGAGCACCCGAGCAGAACCCACGCCCGGCGCCCGTGAGCGCGATGACGCGAACCGCAGGGTCGGCATCGAAGGCGCGCACGGCATCCGAGACCGCCGCGCACATCTGCGGGTCGACGGCGTTGAGGCGCTCGGGAGCGTTGAGGGTGATCCGGCCGATGGCGCCGGTGGTCTCGACGAGGACGGTGCTGACGCTCTGCGAGGGGCTCATGCCGCCATCCAACCCCACGGGGTCAGGCCTGCACCACGGCCCCGGACGTGATGAGCGCCTCCACCTCGTCGGCACCGAAGCCGTGGGCGAGCAGGTAGGCGCGAGTGTCTGCGCCCGGCACGGGCTCGGGGCCCGGGTCACGCAGCGGGGTGTCCGAGAGCCGCGGGGTGGGCCGAGGCACGGGGTGGCCGTTCACGTCAGCGACGAAGGAGCCACGACCGACGGCGTGCGGGTGCGTCGGGGCCTCGCGCAGGGACAGCACCGGAGCGACGCAGGCGTCGGTGCCCTCGAAGTGCTCCGCCCACTCGTCGCGCGAGCGGGTGCGGAAGGCCGCGGCGAAGGCCGACCGCTGCTCCTCCCAGGTGTCCGGGTCGTACTGCTCACCCGGCACGTCGACGCCGAGCCCGGTCACGAGCTCGGCCCAGAACTCGGGCTCGAGCGCACCGACCGCGACGAACTTCCCGTCGGCGCACTCGTACACGGCGTAGAACGGCGCCCCACCGTCGAGGAGGTTGGCCTCGCGCTGGTCGCGCCAGGCACCTGCCCCGAGGAGTCCGTGGACCATGGTCAGCAGGTGCGCAGCGCCGTCGACCATGGCGGCGTCGACGACCTGGCCGCGACCGGTCGTGCCGCGGGCGATCAGGGCGGCGAGCACCCCGACGACGAGGTACATCGACCCGCCGGCGAAGTCACCGATGACGGGCACGGGGGTGACCGGGCGAGCCGCCGGGCCGAGCGCGTGCAGCGTCCCCGACACCGCGGCGTACGTGATGTCGTGCCCGGCGCGCTGCGCCCACGGCCCGGTCTGCCCCCAGCCGGTCATCCGCGCGTGGACCAGGCGCGGGTTGCGGGCCAGGCACTCGTCGGGCCCGAGCCCCAGCCGCTCCGCCACACCGGGCCGGAAGCCCTCGACGAGCACGTCGGCCCCGTCGACGAGTCGCTTGACGACGTCACCGCCGGCCGGGGACTTGAGGTCCACCGCGATGCTCGGCCGCGACCGCCGCAGCCCCGCGGCCAGGGCGAGCGGGTTGCGCTCACCCGGGCGGTCGATCCGCACGACGTCGGCGCCCAGTTCGGCCAGCATGAGACCCGCGAACGGGGTCGGGCCGATGCCTCCGAGCTCGATGACCCGGATGCCGTCCAGCGGCCCCGTCACGCGGGCACGCCGCGCACGTTGACGGCGGCGGGTCGATCGCCACGGATCGACGCGACCATGTCGACGACCCGGCGGGTGGCCCGCACGTCGTGGGCCCGGAACACCGTCGCGCCGAGCCAGGCGGCCACCGCGGTCGCGGCCAGGGTGCCCTCGAGCCGGTCATCAGCCGGCAGGTCGAGCGTCTCACCGACGAAGTCCTTGCGCGAGAGCGCCTGCAGCACGGGGAAACCCAGCGCCACGACGGCCTCGGTGTGCCGCAGCAGCGTCAGCGAGTGCGCGGTCGTCTTGCCGAAGTCGAGCGTGGGGTCGACGAGCACGCGCTCGGCGGGCACCCCGGCATCCACCGCCCGCGCGGCGCCGTCGCGCAGCGTCCGCAGGGCATCGGCGACGACACCGAGCGGCTCTGGAGGGTAGGTGACGCCGACCGGATCGGTGCGCGGCGGCAGCCCGCCGGTGTGCGACACGACGTAGCCGGCACCGATCTGGGCCGCGACGTGCACGAGGTCGCGGTCGTGGCCCGCCCAGGTGTCGTTGACGAGGTCGATGCCGGCCTCCTGCGCCGCCTCGCGCGCGACCTCGGCGCGCCAGGTGTCGAGGCTGAGGACGAGGTCCGGATGCCGGTCGCGCGCCTTCGCGAGGAACGGCACCACCCGCTCGACCTCCTCGCGGGCGGTCACCACCGGCCCTTCCTGCCCGGCCCGGACCCCACCGACGTCGACGATGTCGGCTCCCCGGGCCACGGCCTCGTCGAGGGCGTCCAGCGCCGAGTCGAGATCGGCGTGCCGGCTGCCCGACCAGAAGGAGTCGGGAGTGCGGTTGACGATGGCCATCACGGCCGGGTGACCCGCGTCGAAGGTGCGGCCGCGCAGCCGCAGCACAGCCGGTGCAGCCGGCACCCGTGCGGGGACGTGCCCACTCACCGCGATGTCGTCGCTCACCGGGCTGCCGGCACCAGTTCGCGCACCCCGGGCAGCACCTGCTCGGCGAAGGTGGAGAGGAACCGCTCCTGGTCGTGCCCGGGCCCGTGGACGACGAGGTGGTTGAAGCCGAGGTCGGTGTACATCCGCAGCGCCTCGACGACGTCCTCCGGGCGGGAGGCGACGACCCAGCGCTTGGCGACCTGCTCGATGGGCAGCTCGTCGGCGGCCCGCTCCATCTCGGCGGGGCTGTGGATCGAGTGCTTCTGCTCAGCGCTGAGTGACAGCGGCGCCCAGAACCGCGTGTTCGCGAGTGCCTGCTCGGGGTCGGGGTCCCAGCTGACCTTGATCTCGATCATCCGGTCGATGTCATCGAGGTCGCGCCCGGCCTTGCCCAGCCCCTCGTCGACGGCCGGCACGAGCTGGTCGGCGTAGAGCTCGCGCCCCTTGCCCGAGGTGCAGATGAACCCCTGCGCGACCCGCCCCGCGTACCGGGCGACCATCGGCCCCCCGGCGGCGACGTACACCGGGACCGGAGC